>JALZAO010000142.1 GCA_030948305.1 Pseudomonadota bacterium | reverse complement strand
CACGCGCAAGCTTCTGATGCATCGGCTGGAGATCAACCGCCTGATCGGCAAGGTCCAGCGCGCGGGCTATACGCTGACTCCGCTGAATCTCCATTTCAGCAAGGGACGCATCAAGCTGGAGATCGGCCTCGCCCGTGGCAAGAAGCAATACGACAAGCGGGAGACCGAAAAGCTGCGCGACTGGACCCGCGAAAAGCAGCGTCTGCTGCGCAACCGGTCGGGCGCGATGCGCGCCTCGCGCTCGGGGTGAGCCGGGCAGGCGCCACGCCGGTCGTGATTCGGGCGGCCGCGGATGCCGACCTGCCGGCGATAGCCGAGCTGTATGCGCACCATGTTCTCACCGGGACGGCGTCGTTCGAGGTGTCGGCACCCACGGTCGATGAAATGCGGCGCCGGCGGCGCGACGTTCTCTCGCACGGGCTGCCTTACTTTGTCGCGTCGTTGTCGGATACCGGTGCGGATCTCGCCGGGTACGCCTACGCCACCGAGTATCGCTCGCGGGTCGCCTACCGGCACACGGTCGAGGATTCGGTGTACGTCGACCCCGTGTGTGTCCGGCGCGGCGCGGGCCGCGCGTTGCTCGCCGCGGTGATCGCCGCCTGCGAGACGCTCGGCTACCGGCAGATGGTCGCGGTGATCGGCGGCTCCGACAATGCGGCGTCGATTTCGCTGCACGCGGCGCTTGGATTCCGGCACGCCGGGGTCTTGCCCGCGGTCGGCCGCAAGTTCGATCGCTGGATCGACACCGTGTTGATGCAGCGCGCCCTCGGTCCGGGCGCCTCCACGCCTGCGCCATGACCCAGCATTCGCCGATGAACCTCTCCGAACAATCCGCCGGGCTCGACCGCAACGCGGCGAACTACGTTCCGCTCTCGCCGATCCAGTTTCTCGAGCGCAGCGCGCTCGTCTATCCCGGAAAGGTGGCGGTGCGGCATGGCGAGCGCGCCATTACCTATCGCGAGCTCGAGTCGCGTTGCCGGCGGTTCGCCTCGGCGCTGGCGCAACGCGGCATCGGTCGTGGCGATACGGTGGCGGTCATTGCGCCGAACGTCCCAGCGCTGCTCGAAGCGCATTACGCGGTGCCTGCTCTCGGCGCGGTGCTCAACGCGCTCAACTACCGGCTCGACGCGCGCGGAATCGCCTTCTGTCTCGAGCATGGTCAGGCAAAGGCTTTGATCGTCGATTCCGAGTTTGCTCCCGCAGTCGGCGAAGCGCTGCGCCTGTTAGGGCGCGACCTGCCAGTGATCGACATCGACGATCCGCTTGCCGCCCCGGACCCCTGCACGCGTCTGGGCAAGCTGACCTACGAGGAGCTGCTGGCTGAGGGCAACCCATCGTATGCGTGGCCCGGTCCGCGCGATGAATGGGATTCGATGTGCCTGCTCTACACTTCAGGCACGACCGGCGACCCCAAGGGCGTCGTCTACCATCATCGTGGCGCGTACCTCAACGCGCTGGGCAACGCGCTGGCGTTCGGGCTGCGGCCTGACAGCGTGTACCTGTGGACGCTGCCGATGTTCCATTGCAGCGGCTGGACCTACACCTGGGCCGTGACTGCGGTCGGCGGCACGCACGTCTGCCTGCGCCGGGTCGATCCTGCGCTGATCTTCGAGGCGATACGCGATCACCAGGTGACTCACTTGTGCGCGGCGCCGATCGTGCTCAATTTGCTGGTGCATGCGCCCCCGAACGTGCGTCTGAAGCTGGAGCGCGTCGTCGAGGTCGCGACAGGAGGCGCGGCACCTCCTTCGGCGGTCATCGAGGCCATGGAGCGCATGGGGTTCAGGGTGACGCATCTTTATGGGCTCACCGAATCCTACGGCCCCGCGACGCTCTGCGCCTGGCAGGATGCATGGTCCGCAATGTCCTTGACCGAACGCGCCCGGATGATGGCGCGCCAGGGCGTGCCGATGCCGACCATGGCACAGGTGATGGTTGCCGATGCCGAGACGCAACGGCCCGTAACGCGGGACGGCGGATCGATGGGCGAGGTGATGCTGCGCGGCAATACGCTGATGAAGGGTTACCTGCACAATGAGACAGCGACCGCGGCGGCATTTCGCGGCGGGTGGTACCACACCGGCGACCTCGGCGTCTGGCACGCCGATGGGTACGTGGAGATCAAGGACCGGTCGAAGGACGTCATCATTTCCGGCGGCGAGAACATCAGCTCGCTGGAAGTCGAGGAGTGCCTCTATCGGCATCCGCAGATCATGGAGGCCGCGGTCGTCGCCCGGCCGGACGCGAAGTGGGGCGAGACGCCGTGCGCGTTCATCACCCTCAAGCCGGACGCCGTGGCGACGACCGCCGACGACATCACCGCCTGGTGTCGCGAGCATCTGGCGCACTTCAAGGTGCCGCGCAGCGTGGTGTTCGGGCCATTACCGAAGACGTCCACCGGCAAGATCCAGAAATTCCTGCTGCGGGAAAAAGCCAGGGCGCTGTGAGCGGGAGCAATCGCGGCGAGAGTTCAGGCCGACGCCTGGAGCAGGGCCTGCGCCGCCGCGACGCCGCTTCGCGTCGCCGCTTCCAGCGTCGCCGGGAATTGCGGATCGGTGTAGTCGCCGGCAAGCGAAAGGCGCGGCGCGATCATTCCCGGTGCCGGACGCGCGAGCCCTGCGGTGCACGCGTACGTCGCGCGGCGCTCGGCGATGACTTGCATCCATGTCGGCGCCTGAAGCGAAGGCAGCACGCGGCGCAACTGCGCGTCGATGGATCGCGCGAGCGCGTCGTGGCCGGTGCGTACGCTCGGTAAATCGGTGCTGATCACCACCGCGGCGAGCCCCGGCGGCCCGTCGAGCTGGCCGCGGTCGAAAACCCATTGTCCCGGCGCGCCGTCGAGCTTCTGCATCGGATGCTCAAGCTCCAGAGGCGTCGAATACTGCAGGTAGGCGGTAACGATGGGCTCATAGGCAAAGGCCGCGACCTGCGCCAACGCCTCCGTCGCTCTCGGATCGCGCTCGCCGTTGGCCAGCAAGTGCGTCAATTGATGGGGACCCACCGCCAGCACAGCTGCGTCGAACTGTTCCTCACTGTAGCCGATCCTGAGAATGACGCTATCGGCGCGCGCAGCGATGCCGTTGACCATCGCGCTTTTGCGGATCTCGCCGCCACGGTCTGCGACATAGGCTGCCGCGGGATCGGGAAACAGGCTCGAAAGATCGACCCGCGGCAACAGCAGGTCCGAGTCGCGCGCATGAGCGCCAAAGGACGCGGCAAGAACGTTGAGAAACAGGGTGGCGGACGCCGTCGCGATCGACGTGTTCAATGCCGCGAGGCAAAGCGGCTCCCACAAAGCGCGGATGACAGCCGCCGGTTGCCCGTCGAGGAGCGAGCCGACGGTGAGCGCGCCATCGCAGCGGAAATGCTCGCGTCGAAGACTGCGCACGAAGGCGATCGTAGCCTGCCGATCGGCCCACGACCATCCTCGCGCGAAAAGCAGCGCAACGGCCAGGTTCAGCGGCGCGGGAAGGCCGGAAGTCGAAAGCCTGAACACCCCCGGCTCGTTCAGACACAGCCGGCGCCGATCTAGTAACTCGTAATCTGCACCGGCGCCGTGTACGGTGCGGATCAGAGCCAGTGTTTGTGCATACGCACCGAGCAGGATATGCTGGCCGTTGTCGACGGTGACGCTGTAGGCTTCTACGCGACGCGCGCGTCCGCCGAGCGTGCGCGCGGATTCGAATACGGTGACCGAGCGGCCCGCGGTGGCGAGCGTCACCGCCGCGGCGAAGCCTGCGTAGCCGCCGCCGATGACGGCGACCCGGTTGGCGATCATGTCCGGCAAGGCGCTAGTAATTCCACGATGTCTTCCACGCCAGCCAGGCTTTGCGCAGCGGGGTCAGCGAGAGGCGGCGATCGAGGACGCGAAAACCATCGCGCTCGATCTCGTCGAGCAGCGCGCGATAGATCGCGGCCATGATCAATCCGGGACGTTGCGACCGGCGATCGACTGCCGGCAGCGCGGTCAGGGCCTTGTCGTAGAACTCGCGGGCGCGCTGCACCTGAAAGGCCATCAGTGCCTTGAACCCCGGACTGACGCGCTGCTGATGCAGCTCGGCGCTGGTAACACCGAATCGTTCCATTTCGTCCTGCGGCAGATAGATCCGGCCGCGGCGTGCGTCTTCGCCGACATCGCGGATGATGTTGGTGAGCTGAAACGCAATTCCTAGGTCGCGTGCGTAGCGTCGCGTGGAGGCGACGGAATAGCCGAAGATTTGCGCCGACATCAGTCCTACCACGCCGGCGACGCGATCACAGTAGCGCTCGAGCAAGCCGAAATCCGGGTATCGGGCGAAGTCGAGATCCATGGCCATGCCGTCGATCACCGCGAGAAAGTGCTCCTGCGGCAGATCGAACGCCTTCACCACCGGCTTCAGCGCCTGAGCCACCGGGTGCTGGGGCGCGCCGCCGAAAATCGCCGCGACTTGCGAGCGCCACCATTCGAGCTTGATCCTGGCCACCGCGGCATCGATGGTCTCGTCGACCGCGTCGTCGACCTCGCGGCAGAAGGCATAGAGCGCGATAATCGCGCGCCGTCGCTCAGGCGGCAAAAAGCGAAAGCTGTGATAGAAGCTCGAGCCGCTTTCCGCGGCCTTCTGTTCACAGTAGGCGTCGGGACTCACTTGACGGTCAGCGAAACAACGCGGCGGCGGACATTGCCGCCCAATCGCCGCGCGACAGCACCGGCCTGTGGCGAAACACGTCGCCATCGACCGCGTCGATCGACCGGAGAATACGCAATCCGCCTGCGACGACCATCTTCAGCTCGAGCTTGAGCCGCAGCGGCAGCGCCTGCGCCAGCGCCCGACCGGATTCCAGCATTGCGCGCGTACGCTGCACTTCGAATGCGATCAGGGCACGCCAGCGCTCATCGCACCGCCCATCGGCGATCTGTTGTTCCGTGACGTCGAATCGAATCATGTCGTCCTTCGGCAGGTAGACGCGACCTTTGTTCCAGTCGATCGCCACGTCCTGCCAGAAATTGGCGAGCTGCAGGCCGCTGCAGATAGCGTCGGCCTGGCGCAGCCTTTCGCTGTCGTCGATGCGATACAGATGCAGCAGCAGCCGTCCGATCGGGTTGGCGGAGCGCGTGCAGTAAGCGGAGAGCTCCGCGAAATCGGCGTAACGGGTCTTCAGCACATCCTGTCGGAACGCTGAAAGCAAATCTCGAAAGGGAGCCAGCGGCAGCGCGTGATCGCGTATGGCGTCGGTCAGCGATGCGAAAGGAGGCTCATCCGGTCGATCGCCTTTGGCGATGCGATCGAGCATTGCCTCGTAGTGGTCCAGCTGTGCGAGACGCTGTGGCGGCTGCGCACTGCCCTCATCGGCGATAT
>JALZAO010000141.1 GCA_030948305.1 Pseudomonadota bacterium | reverse complement strand
ATCGCCGACAGCGCCTTCTGCGCCGCTGACGTGGCGTCGTAGGTTTCCGGCGGCGCGAGGCAGGTGTCGCAATTGCCGCAGGGCATGCTCGCTTCGCCGAAATAAGCGAGCAGGCGCACCCGGCGGCAGCCCGCCGTCTCACAGAGGCCGAGCAGCGCATCGAGCTTGGCGACGGATACTCGCTTGTATTCGTCGCTGGCCTCCGACATGTCGATGAGCCGCCGCTGCTGCACGACGTCGGCAAGCCCATAGGCCATCCAGGCGTCTGCCGGCGCTCCGTCGCGGCCGGCGCGCCCCGTCTCCTGGTAATAGCCCTCGACGCTCTTGGGCAGGTCGAGGTGAGCGACGAAGCGCACGTCGGGCTTGTCGATGCCCATGCCGAAGGCGATCGTCGCCACCATCACCAGGCCTTCCTCGCGTTGAAAGCGCGCCTGGTGCTCGCTGCGTGCGGAAGTGTCCATGCCGGCATGGTAGGGCAGGGCGGAAACACCCATGGACACAAGCCACGCCGCGGTCTCGTCGACCTTGCGCCGCGAAAGGCAATATACGATGCCCGCTTCCCCTCGATGCTCTTCCTCGATGAAGCGCAGGAGCTGCGCTCGTGCGTCGCCCTTGTCGACGATGGCGTAGCGAATGTTCGGGCGATCGAAGCTGGAGGTGAACACGCGCGCGTCGGCGAGCCCCAGGCGGGCGATGATCTCGGCGCGCGTTTGCGGGTCCGCGGTTGCCGTCAGCGCGATGCGGGGGACTTGCGGATAGCGTTCGTGCAGCAGCGACAACTGCAGATATTCGGGTCGGAAATCGTGGCCCCATTGCGAGACGCAATGCGCTTCGTCGATCGCGAACAGTGCCAGTTGCGTTCGGTCCAGCAGATCGAGGCAGCGCGAGGTGGTCAGCCGCTCCGGCGCCACGTAAAGGAGGTCGAGCTCACCCGCCAGCAGCGCACGCTCCGTGGCCCGCGCCGCGTCGGCGTCGAGCGTCGAGTTGAGGAAGGCAGCGCGCACGCCCAGTTGGGTGAGCGCCGCGACCTGGTCTTGCATTAACGCGATCAGCGGCGAGACGACGATGCCGGTGCCCCGGCGGACCAGCGAGGGAATCTGATAGCACAAGGACTTGCCGCTGCCGGTCGGCATGAGTACCAGCGCGTCGCCACCGTCCACGACATGGCCGACGACTTCCTCTTGCGCGTCGCGGAACGCGCCATAGCCAAAGGTATCGCGCAGCACCTCGATCGGACGAGGGAAATTCGGATGCATCGTTGCCAGTCAAGGTGAGGGACTGCTGCCGCATCGACCGGCGGAGGCCAGGCGAAAAATAGCGGCAGCTCGATTTTCGCAGAATTCGGTCTTGCCCGACGTAGCGCTTAAGTCGTACCCGAGGCGAGGGCCGATAGCCATGTCGGGTGGCTTGGCCGCGAAGCAGTACAGCAGACCAGCGCCGCCGGGGCTGCGTAAA
This sequence comes from Pseudomonadota bacterium, assembly GCA_030948305.1. GTDB lineage: Bacteria > Pseudomonadota > Gammaproteobacteria > Burkholderiales > Casimicrobiaceae > PALSA-1003. The sequence continues at coordinate 3,918 of JALZAO010000141.1, read as the reverse complement.
CCGTGGGCGCGGCGCGCCCACGATTCGCGATCCTGGAAGCTTATTTGACGGTTGCGGCGCCGACCTTGCAAGCGACTTCATCCTGCGAGCCGGTGCCGCCCGAGCAGCCGATCGCGCCAATCAACTTACCGCCTTCGACCAGAGGAATGCCGCCGCGCGAGCCGATGACGCCGTCGAGGGTGAGGAGGTAAGTGTTGCCGCCCTGGATTCCACTCTCGTAAACTTTGGTTTCGCGACGGAAGATCGCCGACGCGCGCGCCTTGTGCTCGGAAATCTGGATCGAGGCGAGCTGCGCGCCGTCCATGCGCTGAAAGGCGACCAGGTTGCCGCCCGAATCGACGACCGCGACGTTCAGCTTCCAGTCGCGCTTCTTGGCTTCCGCAACCGTGGCGGCGATGGCAGCCTGAGCGCGATCGAGGCCGATCGGCGTGCCATACGGAACATCGAACGGAATCTTCTCGGGCACGTTATCCAGCGGATTCGCTGGTGGCGCCGGCGGTGGCTGTTGCGCGTAGCTCGTCGTGGCCGCGAGCAATACGGAGCTGAGCAGGGCGATGCGCAACACGGATTTCGACAGCATGGTGATCCTCCTTGGGTTGTGGCGGCTGGTGCCGCTCGAACGCGTCATGCGAACAGTATTGGCCCGGACTTTATTCTCCGAACGCGACCATCGTCTCCCGGGCGCCGACTATCTTACCCAAAACCTCGCGATGGAGCATAACGTCGTCGCTCGGGGCCGGAGTGCGATCCTGCCGCCGCGAAATGGCGATCCGCGACGGCTCAGGCCGTCGATTGGCAACGCCGATGAAACAGATCGTAAACAACGATTGGACGGTTGCGTGCGCCGCCGCTACGGTGTGATTGTTCGCAACCCATCATTTATCCAATCGAGGTGTCGGCATGGACGGCTACCACATTTACCCTGATCCGGCGCTTGGCGGCAAGACTCCGTGGCCGCTGGTCGCAAGCAGCCTGTGGCTGCGACTGGGTTTTGTCGCTGCGACTGGCGCAGTCGTGGCGCTGACGGAGCTCTACAAGGGCGAATTGAATGTTCTGGCTGCGCTCGTGTGGATTTTCGGGGGCGTCTCGCTGACGGTGCTGTCGTGGCGTCGCGCGAAATTTCTGCTCGACCGACTGGACGGCTTCGATATCGCTCCGAAAGCGGCGTCTAAGGTGATCGCCTCGACGGCGACGACGCATCCGAGTTGGGACAGGCGCGAGGTCGGCGCGGCGCCCGTCGGACCGCACGTCCGAGGTTAGCAAATCGCCTGCGGGGGATCTGCTTATTCCTGCTGCGCGGACCTCCGACGGTTTTCATTTCCCTCAACGGATCGACCGGATCAACTCGTCCGGGTCGAAGACGCTGCCGCCCTTGATCACCCGGTAGATGCGGGAGAGGTTTCCGACGTCGATCAACGGATCGGCGTCCAGCAATACCATATCCGCAAGCTTGCCCGCATCGATGGTGCCGACGTCGTTCTCGTGCCGCGCGGCCTTGGCGCCGTTGACGGTTGCCGCGCGCAGGACTTCAAAAGGCGTCAATCCCGCCTGCTGCATGAGCGCCATCTCGCGGAATACCGAGGCTCCATGCAGGGTGCCGATGTTGCCCGCGTCGGTACCCATCGCGACCGGAATGCCGGCGTCCCAGACCTTGCGCAGATTCTTCATCGCAAAGTCCGATGGCTCGACAGGGGGCGGATTAGCCATCCACTTCAGCACCCGATCGGGTATGAGCTCGCGCGGGATGCGGCTCAGATCGCCCATGGCTGCGAGAATTTCGGGATCGGCAAGGCGCAGCTCGGCGGCGGTCGGCTTCCAGGTGTTCGAGAGCGCCAATCGGTAACCGTCGGTGACGAACAGCGTCGGGCAGTATACGATGCGCCGCGCGACGGCAAGCCGTAGAAATTCGTCGTCGACAGGCGCGTCGTCGACCGAATGCACCAGGTAATCGGCGCCGGCGCGCAGCGCTGCCTTGGCAACGGCAAGCTGCGTCGCGTGCACCGCGAGCGGTGTTCCGGCTGCATGCGCCTCGTCTGCGGCTGCCTTGACAATGATTTCCTGCGCCGGAATGTCGGCGTCGGAACGGAAAATGAACCAGACCTTTATGTAATCCGGTTGGCGCGCGAGCTCGCGCCTGACCAGTGCCCGTGCTTCGGCAGGCGTGGTGATCTTGATGATGGGCGGATCGCCCAGATCGAGCGGCGGGTCGTCGACGGTCGAGATCAAGGGGCCGGCGACGCTCACTCGCGGTGCTGCCGGCGAGCGTTGCGCCGCATCGCGCATATCGAAATTCCAGAACGGGCCGCCGATGTCGACGACGCTCGTTACTCCGCTGGCGAGATAGACCTTGAAAGTAGCACCTAGCCGCGCCTTGTTTCGGGCGACTTCGCGGGCGTAAGGTAGCGCCGCCCGGAGGTCGGCCGCGTCCGGGCGGGTGTAGAGATTCCCCGACTGGAAGAAGTGAACGTGCGCATCGATAAGGCCGGGGACGATCCATTTGCCGCGAGCGTCCACTACCGTCGCACCCGCGGGGATCGCTGTGGAGTCGGCGGGGCCGACGGCGCTGATGCGGCCGTCCGCGATAAGGATCACGCTGTTGGGGGCGATGGCCCGAGCCGCGTCGCGCTGCGGATGAACTAATGTACCGCCGACAATGGCCACCGTGGTCGGAACGTTCGGTGTCGGGCGGTTGACGCACGACGCTGCACATGCGATCAGACACGCCGACAAGCAGAGGTTGCGAAGGTGTCGCTGCGAGTCCATTTCGAGGATAGGCGTTATCGACAGGCGAACGGGAACAAGCCGGGAAAATGTACATCGTCCTTGGTCCTACAGGAACATTTGCATTTCGCGGCCCTCTAAATCGCTGCCTGGCAGGATTGCCTGCACCGGCTGCCCATAACAAGCTAAGGAGCAAACCATGGCCAGATACGGCAAGAAGTCACAGGAGAAAGTCAAGAAAGTGATGCACGAAAAGAAGAAGGGAACATTGCGCAGCGGCAAGTCCGGCAAGAAGGTCACGAGCCGCAAGCAGGCCATTGCCATAGGACTCTCGGAAGCGCGCCGCGCGGGTGCCAAGGTGCCCAGCAAGAAAACCTCGTCGAAGAAGAAATAGCGAGACTGGAAATCCGAAATCCGGGCAGGGCGCGTTGCTTCGCCGAAAGTGACGTCCCCTGTCCGTATTCATGTGCACAAAGGACGGGTCATTCCAGTGCCGCGCGATCCCACTTGCCCAAATCGGCGGCGGCCTCATAGCTGCTCTGCAGGAATTCAAGGAGTACGGTATCGGGCGACGGCGCTTCCTGCACTTTGTCGTAGGGCAGAACGAACTCGTGCAAATCGGAATGGTAGAACGCAGCAGCGGGGCGAATCTTGGCCTTGTCGAATCCCGCGGGCTCCGGATAGGCATAGGCGTAGAACGCCGCATAAGGCATCAGCGCTTCGTTGCCCGGCCAGAAGCCGCAGCTGCTGACCTCATGGGAGTAAGCGTCGCGCGCGATCCAATCCGGCAGATGCGGCACGCCGCCGGGATGTTCCGGCGCACGGCGGCCGGAGAATCGTGTCACCGCCAGGTCGAAGCCGCCCCAGAAGAAATGCACCGGGCTGCATTTGCCCTTGAAGCGGGCGCGAAATTCCTTTAAAACGCGGTCGGCCTGCAGCAGCGTGCGCCAGAATCGGTGGGCGTATTCGGCGTCGTACGAGCGATGCTGCTGGTCGTGCTCGAATGGGATGGCATCGGCGACCTCACTCGGCATGGTGTTGATCTTCACGTCGATATCCAGCTCGGCAAGGTGCGCGAAAAGGTTCTGGTAGAAGTCAGCGACCGAGCGCGGCTGCAGCGCCATTGTTTTCACCGGCCCATCGTCGGCCTGGATCAGTAGCTCGTGGTCGATGAAGTCGAAATCGATCTGAAAAACG
>JALZAO010000140.1 GCA_030948305.1 Pseudomonadota bacterium | reverse complement strand
ACGGATGGTGCCCTTGCCGAAGAGCAGGTCGTCGGTCGGCATTTCCTTCATCTTGGCCACGACCTTGGTTCCGTCGTCGCTCTTCAGCGCCTCGACCGCCTTGAGATAATGCAGCACCGCCGCATAAGAGCCTGCCTGCACCATGGTCGGGTATTTCCCGCCGCTGAGCGCCGCAAAGCGCTTCGCCCACGCACGCGTCTGGTCGTTGGTGTCCCAGTAGAAGGTGTTGGTCACGACAAGGCCCTGTGCCGTCGGCAGCCCGAGCGCGTGGATATCGGAAAGGAACACCAGCAGGCCGGCGAGGCTCTGCCCACCCTTGACGATGCCGAACTCGGCAGCCTGCTTGATCGAATTGGTCGTGTCGCCGCCGGCATTGGCAAGCCCGATGACCTTGGCCTTCGACGCCTGTGCCTGCAGCAGGAACGAGGAAAAATCCTGCGCGTTCAGCGGATGGCGCACCTTGCCCAGAACCTTGCCGCCATTCTTGAGCACAACCGCTTCGGTATCGCGCTCGAGCGCCAGCCCGAATGCGTAGTCGGCGGTCAGGAAGAACCAGGTGTCGCCGCCGGTCTTGACGATCGCGCCGCCGGTGCCGTTCGCCAGCATCCAGGTATCGTAGGTCCAATGGACGGTGTTGGGTGAGCAGGCCTTGCCGGTGAGATCAGACGATGCCGCGCCCGACACGAGGAAAGCCTTGCGCTTCTCCTTGGTGATCTCGTTGACCGCCAGCGCGACCGACGACGTCGGAACATCGACAATGACGTCCACCTTGTCGGTGTCGTACCACTGCCGTGCGATGCTCGAGCCAACGTCGGGCTTGTTCAAGTGGTCGGCCGAGACGACCTCGACCTTGATGCCGCGCTTCTCGATGCCGGAGTCTTCGACCGCCATCTTCGTGGCGACCACGGAACCGGGTCCACCGATGTCCGCATACAGGCTCGACATATCCGACAGCACGCCGATTTTGATGACGTTGTCGGAAATTTGCGCCCCTGCCACGCCGGCGCCAAGCGCCGCTGCAACCGCAAGACTCAGTATGGTGCGTTTGACGATGTTCATGCTACCTCCTTGTTGTGGCTCTTTGCGCGCCTCGCGGCACGCAATGCAAAAAATCGGTAAAGACTAGATCGCTCGACGTCGGTCAGACGCCGAGGTAGTCGTGCAACTTCGCCATGTTGGCGTCAAGCTGTGCATTGGGGATCATGTCGACCACGCGCCCGTTTTCCATGACGTAGTGCCGGTCCGCGACGGTAGCCGCGAAGTGGAAATTCTGTTCGACCAGCAGGATCGTGAACCCTTGCGCCTTGAGCTCGGCGATGGTCCGGCCGATCTGCTGGACGATCACCGGCGCGAGCCCTTCGGTGGGTTCATCGAGGAGCAACAGCCGCGCGCCGGTGCGCAGTATGCGCCCGATCGCCAGCATCTGCTGCTCGCCTCCGGAAAGCTTGGTGCCCTGGCTCGACAGCCGCTCCTTCAGATTGGGGAACAGCGTGAAGATCTGCTCGAGGGTCAGGCCGCCATCCTTGACCTTGGGCGGCAGGAGCAGGTTCTCCTCGACGTTCAGGCTGGAAAAAATCCCGCGCTCCTCGGGGCACAGCGCAATCCCAAGATGCGCGATCCGGTTCGACGGCAGGCGTATCGTCTCCAGGCCGTCGAGCGAGATCGAGCCCTCGCGGCGGCCGACGATGCCCATGATCGACTTCATGGTTGTCGTCTTGCCGGCGCCGTTTCGGCCGAGGAGCGTCACGACCTCGCCGGCCGCGACGTCGAAGGCCACGCCGTGCAGGATGTGCGACTCGCCGTACCAGGCGTTCAGCTCCCGCACCGCGAGTAGTGGCGCGTTCGCGGCTGTCTCAGGCATGCCCGGCTCCGAGATAGGCCTGGATCACATTGGGGTTCTTCGACACTGCCGTGTAATCGCCCTGAGCGAGAATCTCCCCGCGGGCGAGGACCGTGATGTGGTCGGAAAGCGTCGACACCACGGAAAGGTTGTGCTCGACCATCAGCACCGTGCGATTGGCGGCGACTTTCTTGATCAGCGCCGCGATCCGGTCGACATCCGCGTGCGTCATGCCGGCGGTGGGCTCGTCGAGCAGCATCATTTCCGGGTCGAGCGCAAGCGTCGTCGCGATTTCCAACGCCCGCTTGCGGCCGTAGGCAAGCTCGACCGCCGGCGTCGCCGAAAATCCATTCAGGCCGACGGCATCGATCAGCTCCAGGGCACGCGCATTGAGCGCCGCGAGGGTGCCCTCCGCGCGCCAGAAATCGTAGGAATGGCCGCGCTTTCTCTGGAGTGCGATCCGCACGTTCTCGAGCACCGTCAGGTGCGGAAATACCGCCGAGATCTGGAACGAGCGTACCAGCCCCCTGCGCGCGATCGTCGAGGGGCGCGAACCGGTGATCTCCTGACCGTTGAAAAAGATCTGGCCGCGGGTCGGTATCAGGAAGTGCGTGAGCAGATTGAAACAGGTGGTCTTGCCGGCGCCGTTGGGACCTATCAGGGCGTGGATGGTCCCGCGCTTGACGGAGAGATCGACGCCATTGACGGCGACGAAGCCTTTGAACTCCTTGGTAAGGCCGCGCGTCTCGAGTATCGTGTCGTCCGCCATGCGTACGTCTGGGAAAAAAGCGCCCGCGCTCGTCTCTGGTTCAAGGTGTCGCGCGATTATCCGGTGCAGGGCAGCGCTTGGCAATGAAGTTCGGGCGTGCAGCCGATCTGGAGCATCGCCGCCCTGCTGCGGCTAGAAACCGCACTTTGGCCTGGCCGCGCCGCTTCGGCCTAACCGCCCCATTTCGGCGCGCGCTTAGCAAGGAAGGCATCGATGCCTTCCCGGGCGTCCGGCTCGAGCATATTGCAGGCCATGACGCCGCCAGCGAGCGCGTAAGCGCCTGCCATGTCGCGTTCGATCTGTCCGTAGAAAGCCCGCTTGCCCAGCGCCACGACGGCGGCGCTGCGGTTCCGGATAATGTCGGCGAACTTCGCGACGGCGGCGTCGAGCTCGCTGTCCGGCACGACCTGGTTGACCAATCCCCAATCGAGCGCGGTCCGGGCGTCTATCATCTCGCCGGTCAACAGCATTTCCATCGCTCGCTTGCGCGCAATGTTGCGCGCCACTCCCACTGCGGGCGTGGTGCAGAAGATGCCGACATTGACGCCGGGCAGCGCAAATCGGGCGTTTTCGCTCGCGACAGCGAGATCGCACATCGATACCAGTTGACACCCTGCCGCGGTGGCGATGCCGTGCACCCGCGCTATGACCGGCTGCGGCAATCGGGTCAAGGTCAGCATCATCCTGCTGCAGGCGTCGAACATTTCCTGTTGCCAAGCTGGATCGTGGGGCTCGGCATGCGCGCGAAGCTCTTTCAGATCATGACCGGCGCAAAAGCCCTTGCCGCTTCCGGCGATGACGATGACGCGGACGGCGGTTTCCAGCGCGAGCCGGTCGAGCTCCGTCTGCATCGCGGCGACCATCGCTTGCGAAAGCGGGTTGATGCGATCGCCGCGATTGAGCGTCAGCGTCGTGACGCCGCCGCTGGTTTCGCTCAGGACAAAGGGCTGCAGAGCAGTGTCGAGAGGTGCATTCATCGCCTCATCACCCGATCGCGCTCGCCGATTTCGCCCGTTCACGAAGCAGGAATTTCTGGATCTTGCCGGTAGACGTCTTGGGCAGCTCGCCGAAGATCACCCGCTTCGGCGCCTTGAAGCGCGCGAGCATCGACCGGCAATGCTCGATCAGCTCGGCCTCGGTGACCTTCGCGTCCGGCTTGATCTCGACGAACGCGCACGGTGTCTCGCCCCATTTCTCGTCCGGCTGCGCCACCACCGCGGCCGCGAGCACCGCGGGATGGCGGTACAGCGCGTCTTCCACCTCGAGCGAGCTGATATTCTCGCCACCCGAAATGATCACGTCCTTCGACCGGTCCTTGATCTTGACGTAGCCGTCCTTCTGCATGACCGCGAGATCGCCGGAATGAAACCAGCCGCCGGCGAACGTTGCGACCGTCGTCTTGGGATTCTTGAGATAGCCTTTCATGGTGATGTTGCCGCGAAACATGATCTCGCCCATGGTCTCGCCGTCCCATGGAACCGGCGTCATCGTCTCCGGATCCATCACCGTCATGTCTTCCTGGCAGGTATAGCGAACGCCCTGACGGCCGTTGCGCTCGGTTCGGGTCCCGATGTCCAGCGCGTCCCATTCGGCGTGCTTGGCGCACACTGCCGCCGGGCCGTAAGTCTCGGTCAGACCGTAGACATGCGTGATATCGAAGCCGATTCGCTGCATGCCCTCGATCACCGATGCCGGCGGCGCCGCGGCGGCGACCAGCGCGTTGACCTTGTGCGTGATGCCTTTTTTCAAGTTATCCGGAGCATTGATCAGCATCGCGTGCACGATCGGTGCGCCGCAGTAATGCGTGACCTTGTGCGCCCGAATCGCATCCAGGACCGTCTTCGCCTCGACCTTGCGCAGGCAGATGTTGGTGCCGGCGTTGGCGGCCATGGTCCAGGGAAAGCACCAGCCGTTGCAGTGAAACATCGGCAGCGTCCACAGGTACACCGAATGCCGCGGCATTCCCCAGTCGATGATGTTCGAGAGAGCGTTGAGATAGGCGCCGCGATGATGGTAGACGACGCCTTTGGGATCGCCGGTGGTGCCGGACGTGTAGCTGAGCGAGATCGCATTCCACTCGTCCGCCGGGTGCATCCATTCGAATTCCGGATCGCCGCCGGCGATGAATTTCTCGTAGTCGCTATCGCCGAGTTTCTTGCCGCCGGGTCCGAGCGCGTCGACGATATCGATGACCTTGATCTTCTTCCTGGCTCGCGCGAGCGCGCCTTCGACGATCGGCGCAAACTCGGTGTCGGTGATCAATACCTTAGCTCCTCCGTGCTCGAGCATGAATCCGATCGCCTCGGCATCGAGACGGGTGTTGAGTGTGTTCAGCACGCCGCCGGCCATCGGCACACCGAAATGGGATTCGATCATTTCCGGCGTGTTGGCGGCCATCAGCGCCACCGTATCGCCGCGGCGAACGCCGGCTTGGGACAGCGCCGACGCGAGACGCCGCGAGCGCTCATAAGTTTGCGCCCAGCTATAGCGCCTTTTGCCGTGCACGACTGCGGGCAGACGTGGATACACGTAAGCGGTGCGGGCGATCAGCGACAGCGGCGAGAGCGGCGTGTAGTTGGCCGCGTTCTTGTCCAGATCCTGCTCGAAAGGATTGCGCTTGGGCATGAGGCGTCGAATCGTGGCTTGTAACGCTTTCGCGTAACGGCGTGATCACTACATGGTAACCAATCCGCCCGAAAAGACAATTGCGATCGGGGCACGGGGACTCTCATCCAGGAGCCGGCGATGTGAGCAGCGAGCCAGGTCCCGCTCGCGTCAGCCAGTGG
>JALZAO010000139.1 GCA_030948305.1 Pseudomonadota bacterium | reverse complement strand
GTTACGCCGCGCGGCTGGCGAAGGATGGCCATGAATCGGGCGCGATTCGCGGGATCGCGCCGGAATGCTGCGTCGACCCGGTCGCGATTGCGCCACAGCGAGCGCAGCATGTGCGCCGACATGCCCTTGAGCTCCGGATGCATTTGCAGCGTGAGAAAGCTATCCAGTATCGCCGCCGGGCGCTTGCCGAAAAGATCGTCGTCGCGGAGGTCCAAGAGCTCGTCGACCGCCTGAAAATCGTCGTCGATCGGTTGCACCGCGAGCTGCGCGGGGAATAGACGCCCGTGCAGGTTCTGCAACAGGATGACGCCGATCTGGCGCACCGATTTCGCCGCGCGGTAGTAGCGCTGCATGAGCTGCTCGGACGCGCGCCGATGCGGCGTGTCGACCAGGCCCAGTTGCTGCGCCAGCGCGGCCTGCACGTCGAATACCAGCCGGTCCTCGCGCCGATCGGCGAGATAGTGCAGGCGGACGCGCAGATCGTCGATCAGCCGCTCATGACGAGTTACCTCACGCGCTTCCGAGGCGGTCATCAAGCCGTGTGTGGCGAGAGCGCGCCAGGAATGTCCCAATCCGGCAGCGCGTGCGATCCAGATGATCGTCTGCAAGTCGCGGAGGCCGCCCGGACTTTCCTTGACGTTGGGCTCGAGGTTGTACGCCGTATCCTGGTAGCGCAGGTGGCGTTGCTGCTGCTCGAGCGCCTTGGCTTCGAAAAACGCGCGCACGTTGAGCCCGGCCGCGAAACGGCGGCGAAAGCGGTCGTAGAGCGATCGGGAGCCGGCTAACAGCCGCTGTTCGAGCAGGCTAGTGCGGATGGTGATGTCGTGCGCCATCTCGGTTTCGCATTCCTCGATGGTGCGCACCGAATGCGCGACTTCCAGGCCGGCGTCCCAGAGCATGCCGATAAAGCGCTCGATCGCCGCGGTGCCGATGCCCGCATCAAGCGGCCGCGGAAGCAGAATCAGGACGTCGATGTCGGAGTGGGGGAAGAGCTCGCCGCGGCCATAGCCGCCCACCGCGACAAGCGCCGCACCCAGTGGCGGGCCGACCTCGAGCCACAGTCCGCGTACGATGCGATCGACCAGCGCCGCATGCCGCACCAGCAGGCGCTTGGGTTGCGGGTGGGCAGCGAAGGCGCTTTCCAGCGCCGCGCGCCCGGCGACGAGCTCGCGCTTCCACCCTGCGACCCCGGGCTCTGCGGCAGCCGTGGGCGCGGCGGCAAGCGTCGCGGTTGCCAAAGGAAGGTCAGGCCTGCGCCACGGCTGGCGCCGGCGGCGCGCCGTCGGACACGGTCAACACCTCGTAGCCGTCGTCGGTGACCAGCACGGTATGCTCCCATTGCGCGGAGAGGCTGTGGTCGGCGGTCACGATGGTCCAGCCGTCGGCGAGGCAGCGAATGCCCGGGCGGCCGGCGTTGATCATCGGCTCGATCGTGAAAATCATCCCGGGCTGGAGCTTGAGCCCCGTCCCAGGCCGGCCGTAATGCAGCACTTGCGGCTCCTCGTGGAACTGGCGACCGATGCCGTGACCGCAGAATTCACGTACCACGGAAAAGCCGTGGCTCTCGGCATGGCGCTGTATCGTCGCGCCGACGTCGCCCAGGGTCGCGCCCGGCTTGACCGCACGTATGCCGCGCCACATCGCGTCGTAGGTCACTTCGCATAGCCGCTTGGCCTGAATCGCCGGCGCTCCGACGTAGAACATGCGGCTGCTGTCGCCATGAAAACCATCCTTGATGACCGTGACGTCGATATTCACGATATCGCCTGCCTTGAGCATCTTGTCACCGGGAATGCCATGACAGACAACGTGATTGACCGACGCGCAAATCGACGCCGGATACGGCCGGTGACCGGGCGGCGCGTAGTTCAGGGTCGCCGGTATCACGTTTTGCACGTTGACCTGGTAATCGTGCGCGATGCGGTCGAGCTCGCCGGTGGTGACGCCTGCTCGAACATGCGGCGTGAGAAAGTCGAGCAGCTCCGACGCGAGACGTCCTGCGACGCGCATTTTCGCAATCTCATCCGCGCTCTTGATCGCAACCGACATGGTCTCCGTACCCTTCATGATCAGGCGCGCAGCAACTCGTTGATGCTGGTCTTGGCGCGAGTCCCGGCGTCGACCCGCTTGACGATTACCGCGCAATAAAGCTGGCAACGGCCCGTGGCAGAAGGCAGGCTGCCGGCAACGACCACCGACCCGGAAGGTACCCGTCCATAGCTAACCTGGTCGGTGTCGCGGTTGTAGATCTTGGTGCTCTGGCCGATGAACACACCCATTCCCAGCACCGAGTTCTCCTCGACGATGACGCCCTCGACGACCTCGGAGCGCGCTCCGATAAAACAGTTGTCTTCGATAATGGTGGGGTTGGCCTGCAGCGGTTCCAAGACCCCACCGATCCCGACGCCCCCGGACAGGTGCACGTTGCGGCCGATTTGCACGCACGAGCCGACAGTTGCCCAGGTATCGACCATCGTGCCCGAGTCGACGTAGGCGCCGATGTTGACGTAGCTTGGCATCAGCACGACGTTTGGCGCGATATAGGCGCCGCGGCGCGCGACCGCCGGCGGCACCACGCGCACGCCCGCTTGAGCAAAGGCGGCGTCGTCGAACTTCGCGAACTTGGTCGGGACCTTGTCGTAAAAGCGAAACGGGGCGGAAGGACCAGCGAGGCCGATCGACACCGTGTCAGACAATCGGAACGAAAGCAGCACTGCCTTCTTCAGCCACTGATGCGTGACCCACTCCGCGCCGCGCTTTTCCGCAACGCGCAAGCGCCCGGCGTCGAGCTCGCCGATCACGGTCTCGACGGCGTCACGAATCGCTTTCGGTGCGCTCGTCGCGTCAAGCTCGGTGCGCCGCTCCCAGGCGGCGTCGATCGTTTGTTGCAGTTGATCCATGGACACGCGCGGAGCCATCTTGGACAAACCGTTATTTTACCCGTGCGCACGGCCTTGCGCCGAGACGACGGCCCATGACACAACGGCAAGAACTACATGGTCTTGAACAAATGGGCGAAGGTGCGGCTGACCGTCAGCGGCTCGGGTCGATCCTTGAGAAACACCAGCGGCTGGTCGCGGTAGTCGCGCTCGACGCGGGCGATCGCCCGCAGATTGACAATGGTGCTGCGGTGCACTTGCCAGAACACTTCCGGATCGAGCTCGTCGAACAACTCGCGGATGGTCTTGCGGATCAGCGCTTCACCGGCGGCAGTGACCACCTTGGTGTACTTGTCCTCGGCGTGGAAGTAGCAGACTTCGTCGACCGCGATCAGCCGCATCGAGTTGCCCAGCGAAGCCCTGATCCATCGTAGTGGTCCGCCAGTGTCGCGCGCGGCGAGCTGCCGCAACACCCCGGCCAGATCGGCGGGGGGCGAAGCCACGCGAGTTTGCAGGCGCACGACGACCTTGGCGATACGCTCCGCGGTCACCGGCTTGAGCAAATAGTCGACGGCTCCCTGCTCGAAAGCAGTCACCGCGTACTCGTCGTAGGCGGTGACGAACACGATATGACACTCATCCCCGATCGCCTCGGCCACCGCGAGGCCGTCCTTGACCGGCATGCGTATATCGAGAAACGCGATGTCGGGCTGGAACTCCGAGGCAAGCGCCTGTGCCTCCGCGCCGTTTTCAGCTTCGGCGACGATGACGAGCTCGGGCCAAGCCTGCGCGAGTCGCGTCTTCAGTTGCTTGCGCAGCAGCGGCTCGTCCTCGGCGATCAGCGCGGTGACGCGAGAGGCGGGCGTTGCTGCGGAGCTAGGCGGCATCCGGAATCTCGATGGTTGCCTTGGCACCATGAGGCAGGATCGCGTCCAGCGTAAATTGCGAACGCTGACCGTAGAGCGTCTTCAGGCGTTCGCGCAGGTTGGTCAGCCCCACGCCCTGGCCCAGATGATCGGCGAATCCGTGCCCGTTGTCGGTAACCGACACGACCAGCGATCCGTCTTTCTTTTTCGCTTCCAGACGCACCTCTCCACCCTCGGCGTGCGGCTCGATGCCGTGCTTGATCGCATTTTCCACCACCGACATCAGCAGCATCGGCGGAAACGGGTGCGATTCCAACGATGGAGGAATATCGATGCTGAACCGCAGGCGTGATTCCATGCGCATCTGCATGATCGACAGATACGCGCGGGCAAGCTCTGCTTCCTGTCCCAATGTGGTGCTGCCGGAGCGCAGCTGCGGCAGCGCCGAGCGCAGGTAGGAAAGCAGATGGCCGAGCATGAGCCCGGCCATCGGCGGATCCGTTTCGGTGAGAAATTGCACCGACGCCAGCGTATTGAACAGGAAATGGGGCTCGACTTGCGCCTGCATCAGCTTCAACTCCGCCTCCGCTGCCTGCTTCGAGAGCAGATTGCGGTCGGCTTCGGCCCTGAGTATCTGGGTCCGCGCGTGTGCCTCGCGAAACTTGAGCAGGAACAACAGACTGACGAAAGTACCGTTGAAGAAGCCGCCGATGAGTGTTCCCCAGAACCGGTGCGGATCCGCGAGCATCGTCCCCAGTGTGTATCCCTTGATCAAAATCACCAGTGCCATTCCCACCGTAGAGCCGATCGCAACCGCGCACACCAGCCGCCATACCGGATGCGTCTTTTCCCAAGGCGACGCGAAGTTTACGGCGTAGGCGATCGGCAGCCCGAAGCATTGTGCGGTAATGAACGGGTGCCAGAAAGGCCGCGCATCCTCGATCGACAAGATCGCGGCAAAGCCGGTGTTGATCGCCAGGATTAGCGCAAAGCTGCGCCACGATACGCCACGCAAGCCGCGGGGCAGGGGTATGCGCCAGGTCGCTTTTTGGGTGGTCGACATGGCGCGGATTGTACTGCCTGATGTTGCGCGCTCATGCTAACGCGATGAAGCGCCCCCAGGTGCGGATGAAGCGTGCTCCGGGGGCGCAGAGCGGACCCGCCAGGCGGTGTATAGCGCGCTTAGCTCGAACGCCTGGCGAAGCTGACCAGCCGCTCGACGGCTTCCGCGCATTCGTCGAACGCCGCCACCAGCGCGATGCGTACGTAACCGCGCCCTGGGTTGAGACCACTGGCTTCGCGGCCGATGTAGCTTCCCGGCAGGACGCTGATGGCTTGTTCGGCGTAGAGCCCTCGAGCGAACTCGGCGTCGTCGCCGGGAACGCGCGCCCAGAGATAAAACGCCGCGTCGGGCGCGTGCGCGGGCAGAGCCGAGCGAACAACTGGCGCCAGCCTGGAAAATTTTTCCGCGTACAAGGCGCGATTGGCGCGGACATGATCTTCGTCGTTCCAGGCCGCGATGCTCGCCGCCACGACCGCAGGCGACATCGCCGAACCATGGTAGGTGCGGTAGAGCAAAAACGCTTTGACCCATTTAGCATCGCCGGCGACGTATCCCGAACGCAAACCGGGTGCGTTGGATCGCTTGGAAAGGCTGC
>JALZAO010000138.1 GCA_030948305.1 Pseudomonadota bacterium | reverse complement strand
ATCATCACGACGTCGGCGCCGTGAGCGACCTGCTGCGCAAGATACGCACCCACCGCCTCGGCATTGATCGCCAGCACGCGGCGGAGTAGATCCGGGCGTGCATAGAGCATGCGCCGCACCCTGCCGAAATCGGCGCTGCCCGCTCCCTCGATCATGTAGCAGGCGAGAGTGAACGGGCTGCCGGCGAAACCGATCAAGGGTACGCTTCCGGCCAACGCCAGCTTGATCGACGCGACCGCGTCGTAGACGTAGGTGAGGCGCGATGGATCGGGCGCCGTCAGCTTCGAGATCGCGGCCTCGTCGACCAGCGGTCGCTCGAACCGGGGCCCTTCGCCTTCTGTGAACGAGAGCCCCAGGCCCATTGCGTCGGGCACGGTGAGGATATCGGAGAAAAGGATGGCCGCATCGAGCGGAAAACGTGCCATTGGCTGGAGCGTCACCTCGGTCGCCAGGGCAGGGTCGGTGCAAAGCTTCATGAAGCTGCCGGCGCGCGCGCGCGTCGCATTGTATTCGGGCAAATAGCGGCCCGCCTGGCGCATCAGCCACACGGGGGTGTACTCGGTCGGCTCGCGCTTGAGCGCGCGCAGCAGCGTGTCGTTTTTCAGAGGAGTCATCAATGGAGCGCGAGGCGGCAAATGAACGCCTCGCGCTTTTCAGTGGGCCGGCAGTAAAGCCCGACCGCAAAGCCGTTCGAGTATCGCCAATGGCGAGCTTCGCGGGTCGTAAAGCGCGGAGACGGGAACGTGGATCGTCTGCTCGAGCATGTGCTGGCCCGAAACGGCGGCGTGCATCACCTGGTCGGAAAAACACAGCCAGGTCGTTCCGGGCCCGAAACGCACCACTTGCTGCTCGCAAGTCTTCTGATAATCGAGGTCGGCTTTGGCGCGGTCGTGGAGTCCCAGCATCAGGTGATCGTATTCGCTGCGTGCGCCTTTGGTGACATGCAGGAGCGCGAGCGTCGTCCGCGCGCCGGGAAGCGGACGACGTATCTGAGGCAGGAAGGTCCGGGCCACCGCCTCGAAGCTCTCGCCCACCCGCCAGACGCGATCTTCGCTCAAGCTGACATTCGAGAATACGCGCAGAATGCGTTCGCCGTGATTCGGTCGCGACGGAAAAGCGTCGATGTGAAGCCGCGAATCGTCTTTGCGCCACGATACCGCGCGGCCCACCGCGGGTTGCGGCCGGAAACTGGTGCGCGCGCGCGTGACGTAGGCCGCGTAGCGCGGGAACAGCGCGCTGACCAGGTCCGCCGCGTTCGCGGCGAAGCGGGCGATCATCCGCGCCAGCGCTGCCAGATCCTCGGGCGCGCCCGCCGCTCCTTTGAGCGCTCTCCCGTCGAAGCTGATGTTCTTGGCCCTGCCATCAGCCCAGCGTGGCGACAGAAAACGCGTCTCTTCGGGATCGAGTCGAAAGGCGAGATGCGGGAGGATAAGTATCCCGCCGCCTTCCAAAGTACTGACCGCCGTTCGCTGCGCGTCCGGCGTGAGCAGGGGCTTCCAGCGGGCGAGGTCGAGCGAGACGACAGTAGTCACGCGCCTCTACCGCGGCAACCCGGACACGCCCATCAGAAATTCGTCGACCGCACGTGCGCATTGACGCCCTTCGCGTATCGCCCATACGACCAGCGACTGTCCGCGCCGCGTGTCTCCGGCCGCAAACACCTTCGAGATCGAGGTGCGATAGGTCTCGGTGTCCGCATTGACATTGCCGCGTGCGTCGTAGGCGACGCCGAGCGCGTCGAGCATTCCTGCATGCACCGGATGCACGTAGCCCATGGCAAACAACACGAGATCGGCCTTGAGCACGAATTCGGTATTCGGCACATCGTGCAGCTTGCCATCCCTGAATTCGACGCGGCTCGCAACGAGCGCGGTGACTTTGCCGCCTTCGCCCTTGAACGCCTTGGTCTGCACCGACCAGCCGCGCTCGCATCCTTCCTCGTGCGACGACGAGGTCCGGAGCTTCATCGGCCAATAGGGCCACACCAGCGGCTTGTTTTCGTGCTCGGGCGGCTGCGGCAGAAGCTCGAACTGGGTGACCGACAGCGCTCCTTGGCGATTCGAGGTTCCGACGCAGTCGGATCCGGTATCGCCGCCCCCGATGACCACCACGTGCTTGCCCGAGGCGGTGAGCCGCGGAACGTTCGAGTCTCCGGCCACGCGTTTGTTCTGAAGCGGCAGGAAGTCCATCGCGAAATGAACGCCGTCGAGCCCGCGGCCGGGTACCTCGAGATCGCGGGGATGCTCCGACCCCGCGGTGAGAACGATCGCATCGTACTCGGCGACCAGCTCGCGCGCGTCGACGCCGTTGGCGCCGGTAACGCCCACGTGCTGGTTGACCCGGAACTCGACGCCCTCAACCTGCATTTGCTGCACGCGTCGATCGATATGATGCTTGCCCATTTTGAAGTCCGGAATGCCGTACCTCAGCAAGCCGCCGATGCGGTCATTCTTTTCGAACAGCGCCACGTTGTGGCCGGCGCGTGCGAGCTGCTGCGCGCACGCCATTCCCGCGGGGCCCGATCCCACGACGGCCACCCGCTTGCCGGTCTTGGTCGCGGCAGGCAGCGGAACGACCCAGCCTTCTTCCCAGCCCTTGTCGATGATGAAGTGCTCGATCGACTTGATGCCGACCGGATCGTCGTTGATGTTCAGCGTGCACGCCTCCTCACAGGGAGCCGGGCAGACGCGGCCGGTGAACTCCGGAAAATTATTGGTCGAATGCAGCACGTCCAGCGCGAGCCGCCACTGATGCCGATAGACCAGATCGTTCCAATCCGGAATGATGTTGTTGATGGGGCAGCCCGACTGGCAAAACGGAATGCCGCAATCCATGCAGCGCGCCCCTTGCGCCGCGGCCGCGTCGTCTTTCAGCGTCAGAATGAATTCACGGTAGCTCCTGACGCGCTCCTCCACCGGAAGCGCGACCTCGGCAACGCGTGCCAGCTCGAGGAAACCGGTAACCTTGCCCACTATCGATTCGCGTCCGGTGACGGATGCCCGGATGCGATGTGGCATTCGGAAAACACGTTTGCGCGCAGGTTCACGCGACCTCGCGCTGCTTGGCCGGCACCACCTGCAGCCCCGCGCCTTGTCTTTCGTGCAGCTCGGAGAGAGCGCGCTTGTATTCGTTCGGGAACACCTTGACGAACTTGCCGCGAATCGCGTCCCAGTTGTCGAGAAGCGAAAGCGCGAGTGTGCTGCCGGTAAAGCGCAAATGTCGTTCAATCAATTCACGCAGCAGCGTCGCGTCGGCAGCTCCCACGTGGCGGAGCCGGCCCTTTCCTGCTACCGCCAGCTCTCTTTCCAGTTTCGCCTGATCAACGTCTTCCAGCACCGGCTCGAGCGACACCATCGAAAGATTGCAGCGCCGGGCGAAAGTGCCGTCGGCGTCGTAGACGAAGGCAACGCCACCGCTCATCCCCGCGGCAAAATTGCGCCCCGTCCGGCCGAGAACGACCACGGTTCCGCCGGTCATGTACTCGCAGCAATGGTCTCCTGCCCCCTCGACAACCGCCGTCGCACCGGAGTTGCGTACGCAAAAGCGCTCACCGGCGACGCCGCGGAAGTACGCCTCGCCTTCGATCGCGCCGTACATCACGGTGTTGCCGATGACGATGTTGTCCTCGGGCCGCGCCGGCGACTCGGGGTCGGGATACACGACGATGCGTCCGCCGGATAATCCTTTGCCGACGTAATCGTTGGTCGCCCCCTGCAGCTCGAAAGTGATGCCGCGGGCGAGGAAGGCGCCGAAGCTCTGACCTGCCGTGCCGGTGAAGGCAACGTGCAGCGTGTCGTCGGGCAATCCCTGATGGCCGTAGCGCTTGGCGACCACGCCGGAGAGCATCGCGCCCACCGAGCGATTGGCGTTGCGGATCTTGTGCTCCAGCCGCAGCGGCCGGCGTTCCTCGATGGCGACTTTCGCCTCGGCGATCAGCTGATGATCGAGCGCACGCAAGAGGCCGTGGTCCTGCTCTTCGCAATGGTATCGCGCGACTTCCGCGGGCACCTGTGGCTGGTAGAAGACGCGCGCGAAGTCGAGCCCTCGCGCCTTCCAATGCTCGATGCCATCGCGCATATCGAGCAGGTCGGAGCGTCCGATCAAATCGTTGAAACGTCGAATGCCGAGCTTGGCCATGATCTCGCGTACTTCCTCGGCGACGAAAAAGAAGTAGTTGACGACGTACTCGGGCGATCCGTCGAACTTCTTTCGCAGCTCCGGGTCCTGCGTGGCGATGCCCACGGGGCAGGTATTGAGATGGCACTTGCGCATCATGATGCAACCTTCGGCCACCAGCGGAGCCGTCGCGAAGCCGAACTCGTCGGCGCCGAGCAAGGCGCCGATCGCGACATCGCGTCCGGTCTTCATCTGGCCATCGACCTGAACCGCGATGCGGCCGCGAAGCCGGTTCAGCACGAGCGTCTGCTGCGTTTCGGCGAGGCCGAGTTCCCACGGCGTTCCCGCGTGCTTGATCGACGACTCGGGAGACGCTCCCGTCCCACCGTCGTGGCCGGCAATGGTGACGTGGTCCGACTTGGCCTTGGCCACACCCGCCGCGACCGTTCCCACGCCGACTTCGGAGACCAGCTTGACGCTGATCGACGCCTGCGGATTCGCGTTCTTCAAATCATGGATCAGCTGCGCCAGATCCTCGATCGAGTAGATGTCGTGATGGGGCGGCGGCGAGATCAAGCCGACGCCCGGGACCGAAAACCGCAGCCGGGCGATGTATTCGGAAACCTTGTGCCCGGGAAGCTGCCCCCCCTCGCCCGGCTTGGCGCCCTGCGCCATCTTGATCTGCAACTGATCGGCATTCACAAGATATTCCGCCGTGACGCCGAACCGCGCCGATGCCACCTGCTTGATCTTCGAGCGCAGCGAGTCGCCCTCGCGCACCGGCACGTCAACCACGACGCTGTCGATGCGAGACTTGAGCGTCTCGCCTTTGGCGATCAGCGGATAACGCCGCGCATCCTCGCCGCCTTCGCCGGTGTTGGACTTCCCGCCGATGCGATTCATCGCCACCGCCAGCGTGGTATGCGCCTCGGTCGAGATGGAGCCGAGGCTCATCGCCCCGGTAGCAAAGCGCTTGACGATCTCCGCCGCCGGCTCGACTTCATCGATCGGCACCGGCTCTGGGGCGAACCTGAACTCGAACATTCCGCGAAGCGTCATCATCCGCCGCGTCTGGTCGTTAACCAGCTTGGCGTAGTCGCGGTAGGTCGCATGGTTGTTGGAGCGCGCCGCGTGCTGCAGCTTGGCAATCGATTCCGGCGTCCACATGTGCTCCTCGCCGCGCGAGCGATACTGGTATTCGCCGCCGGCATCGAGCGCGTCACGCAACACGGGATCGTCGCCGAACGCGAGCTGATGCATGCGAAATGCTTCGTCGGCAACCTCGAACAAGC
>JALZAO010000137.1 GCA_030948305.1 Pseudomonadota bacterium | reverse complement strand
GACCAGCAGGAAGGCGCTGATCGGTACCGAGATCCGCCAGAAAAGCTCAGCCCGCTCGGTCGCGCCGGTGCCGAGGATCAGCAGCGCGGTAGGAACTGCCTTGAGCGATGCGGGCAGCGCCCGGGCCTCCGCCGGCTCGATTCTGCGGCCGAGGTGCCCGAACTCCGCGCTGCGAAAATCAGCGGTGCCCGCTTTGCCTTCGTAGCGGCGTCCGTCCTCGAGCACGATAAAGCGGTCGCCGTTGGGCTTATCTTCGATCCGTCCGGAGCGCGCAACGGTGGTGGCGTCCTTCTCGCTGTCGATCGAATGCAGAAAAATATTGCGGATCGTTCCGTCGAAGGAATTGATGCTTTCGATGAACACGACCAGCTTCGCCCGCTTGAACTCCTTGAACAGTCCGGGGGCCAGGAGCGACAGCTCCTCGCGCGACTCGAGCTGGCGTTCGTACTCGAGGCGGCGCTGTTCCGCCCACGGCGACAGCCAGAGCGAGAGCACGGCGATGGCAATGAGGAACGGGCTCGCGAACCAGAGGATGGGCTTCAGCCACGCCGTCAGGCTTTGGCCCGAGGTTAGCCAGACTATCATCTCGCTGTCGCGATACCACCGCGACAATGTGAGCAGTACAGTCAGAAAAAGCGCGACCGAGAGCAGGATGTTGAAGTAGAAGAGGGCGTTGAATCCCAAAAGGGCCAGAATGCCCTCCGGAGCCATGGTTCCGCCCGCCGCCCGGGCCAGCAGACGCAGTACCAGGTTGGTGAACAGGATACCCAGCAGAACCAGAAACAACGCGATTGCGGTTGCGGTCAGCTCTCGCACCAAGCTACGGCGGAACACCATGACGACGGAAATATTTTGACTTTTTTGGGCTGATTTGCCGATAATGCGGTTCGTACCGCCAAAAGGCAAATTTTTCGATTCGGGAAACGGCGATGGAATTTACCATAAAAAGCGGCAGCCCAGAGAAGCAGCGCAGCGCCTGCGTGGTCGTCGGTGTCTTCGACAACCGCAAGCCCAGCCTTTCCGCGGATTTGATCGACCGAGCGTCCGGCGGCTATATCAGCGAAATCATCCGTCGCGGCGATATGGAAGGGAAGCTCGGCAGCACCCTCTTGCTCCACAACGTCAAAGGGACGCTCGCCGACCGCGTGCTGCTGGTGGGATTGGGCAAGGAGCGCGATTTTCGCGAGCGCGAGTTTCGCAGCGCGATCCGCGCCGCGGTGCGCCTTTTAAACGAGACCGGTTCCTACGAAGCGGTCGTCTACCTTACCGAGGAAAAGGTCAAGCGCCGCGAGGTCGCGTGGCGGGTCGAGCACGCGGTGGTCGTGGCCATGGAGGCGGTATACCGGTTCGATCAGATGAAAAGCCAGCCTGCGGAAGTTCGCCGGCCGTTGCGCAAACTCACGCTGTCGGTGCCTCAACGCAGCGACCTTACCTCCGGCGAGGCGGCAGCGGCGCGCGGCCTCGCCATTGCCCACGGCATGGATCTGGCAAGGGACTTGGGCAACCTTCCCGGCAACATCTGCACCCCCACCCATCTTGCCGAGCGCGCGCAGGCCCTGGCGCAGGAGCTCGGGTTCAAATGTGAGGTTTTGGACCGGGAAAAGCTCGAGGAGCTCAAAATGGGCTCATTCCTTTCAGTGACCAACGGCAGCAATCAGCCGCCGAAGTTCATCGTGCTCGAGTATTGGGGCGCGGGAAAGAAGCAAAAACCCTTTGTCCTGGTCGGCAAGGGAATTACCTTCGATAGCGGCGGGATTTCGCTCAAGCCCGGTCTCGACATGGACCAGATGAAATTCGACATGTGCGGCGCGGCGAGCGTCTTGGGCGCACTTTGCGCGGTCGGGGAGCTCAAGGCCAAGATCAACGTCATCGGTCTGGTTCCGACCTGCGAGAACATGCCGAACGGGCGAGCCACCAAGCCGGGCGATATCGTCAAGAGCATGTCGGGGCAGACGATCGAAGTCCTGAACACCGATGCCGAGGGACGCCTGATTCTGTGCGATGCGCTCACCTATGCCGAGCGCTACGAGCCGGCGGCGGTCGTCGACATCGCCACGCTGACCGGCGCCATGGTTATCGCCCTGGGCCACATCGCGAGTGGCATGTTCAGCAACAGCGACAGCCTCGCGCGCGCACTGCTCAACGCCGGCGAGGAATCGTTCGACCGCAGCTGGCAGATGCCGCTGTGGGACGATTACCACGAGGGACTCTCCAGCAACTTCGCCGATTTCGCCAATATCGCCGGACGAGCGGGCGGCAGCATCACCGCGGCGTGCTTCCTGTCGAAGTTCACCAAGAAATACGACTGGGCGCACATGGATATCGCCGGCGTGGCGTGGAATGAAGGCAAGGAGAAGGGCGCGACAGGCCGGCCGGTTCCGTTGCTGACGACCTGGCTGCTGGCGCAGGAATCCCCCGGCTGACGACGCTCATCGCCTGCCGGGACTCTGGACATGACCTCGATTGATTTTTACACCCACGTGGCCGATCCTCTTGCGGTTGCCGGGAAGCTTGTTGCCAAGGCGCTCGCGCGGCATGGCCACGTCCGCGTCCTGACGCCGGACTCGGTGACCACCGACGCCCTAGACCGCCTGCTCTGGCTGCAGCCCGCCACCGGCTTCTTGCCGCATTGTCGCGTGGCCAGCCCTCTCGCGTCGCAGACCCCCGTGTGGATCGACCACGCCCTCGAGCACCAGGGTCCGGCCGCGGTGCTGATCAATTTGCACGCGGCGCCGCCACCTTTCTTTTCGCGCTTCGAGCGTCTGGCCGAAATCGTCAGCGTCGACGGCGCCGCAGCCGCGCGCGAGCGTTTCCGGTTCTATCGCGAGCGCGGTTACGAGTTGCGCACGCACAACCTTTCCGGACATGATTGATGCCGAGCGCGCGCGAACTGCTGGAGCAGGCCGACGCGTTGATGCGCAAAAACCGGAGCCGCGGCGACAGCGACATTCCGCTGCTCACCGATGCGGTCGGGATCTCCCCGGGAGCCGCACCTGTTTCCGCGCCGGCATTGGCGGTGGTTGCGCCGCGCGCGGTTGCGCCGCCCGCAACGTTGGAGCACACGGATGTGCCACTGCTCACTGAGGCGGTGGAAGAAGTCGTGATCGAATTCGAGCCGTTGCCGGAGCAGCCGGCACCGCGGCGCGCGATCATGGAAGGCGACCCGTCGGATTGGCTGGTGATGGACACCATCGATCCGGCGACGCACAGCATTACCGGCCGCGGGCCGGATACGCTGGCGATGGTGCCGCCGATGACGCTCAGGGCCGCCGGATCGGCTGCGACGCCGCCACCCGCGGGTTCGCAGGCGCGTGAACAGACATCCGCGCCCATGGAACCGTCGCCGCCAAGCAGGCCCCCGACGATCACGCAAGCGACGGCGGAGAGCGCGCCCGGGGCGGCCGACCAGGAGCTTTGGCGAGCGCTGGCCGAGCAGATTTCCATGCAAGTCCTGCAGCGGCTGGATTTGTTCACGGACACCGGCCTCAAGGAGCAGCTGGCGCGGCATCTGGAGCCGATCGTCGAGCGCGCGAGCACCGAGTTGGTCGGCGCCATCACCGAACACGTCGGCCGGCTGTTGCGCACCTACGTTTCCGAAGCCATCGAGCGTGAGATCGCTCAGTGGAAACGCGACCAGCACTGAACGAGAAACGATCGTCAGTGCGTTGAGGAAGGATCTGAAGTTCGTGATAGACTGAAGTCATGAAAATGTGCTCAGCGCGGGCGAGATGCCGTTTCGAAACCGGGGTTTTTGCGCGCTATGGTTACGTCTACACCTACGGTTTCTATTTCGGAATGACTGCCGAGGGCCGCTCTCACCGATAGCTCACTGAACAATTTTCACAGGAATTTCAGCAACGATCGGGCGGCCCAGAGGCCGCCCGATTTTTTTCCAGGAGACGAATCATGATCATCGTTATGCAACCCGATGCAGGGGCGGACCAGATCGAAGCGGTGGAAGCGAAGATCCGGGCGCACGGCCTGCAGGTACATGTCTCGCGCGGAACCGAGCGGACGCTGATCGGCGCGGTCGGTGACGAGCGCGCGCTCGAACCGGAAATGTTCGATCCGATGCCCGGCGTCGAAAAGTCGATGCACATCGTCAAGCAGTACAAGATGGTTGCCCGCGAGTGGCACAAGGAGAACACGATCATCGACGTGGCGGGCATCCCTATCGGGGGCAGCACCGTGCAGGTCATCGCCGGCCCCTGCTCGGTGGAAACCCTGCCGCAGATGGAGGCGGCCGCGGCTGGCGCCAAGGCCGGCGGCGCGCGGCTGATGCGTGGCGGCGCATTCAAGCCGCGGACGAGCCCTTACGCGTTTCAGGGAAAGGGTGTCGAGGGACTCGAGATGCTGCGCTCCTCGGCCGATGCGCACGGACTGCCGATCGTCACCGAGCTCATGGATGTGCGAATGCTCGAGACGTTCCTTCAGTACGACGTCGACGTCATCCAGATCGGTACCCGGAACATGCAGAATTTCGACCTGCTGAAAGAGGTGGGGCGAATCAAGAAGCCGGTCATCCTCAAACGCGGCATGTCGGCGACGATCAACGAATGGCTGATGGCCGCCGAGTACATTGCCGCTGGCGGCAATCACAACATCATTTTCTGCGAGCGCGGCATACGCACCTTCGAGACCGCGTATCGCAACGTTCTCGACGTCACGGCGATTCCGGTCCTCAAACGCGAGACGCATCTGCCGGTCATCGTCGATCCCTCGCATGCCGGCGGCAAGGCGTGGATGGTTCCCGCGCTTAGCTGCGCCGCGGTCGCCGCCGGCGCTGACGGTCTGCTCATCGAGATCCATCCCAATCCCTGCGAGGCTCTGTGCGATGCCGATCAGGCGCTGACGCCGGCGGAGTTTGCGACGTTGATGGGACGGCTTGGCGCGATTGCGCGCGCGATCGGGCGCGGTATCTGAGCAGAGTCGGCACCTTCGCGAGCGCGACCGGGCGCGAGGCGGGCGTCGGCGCGCACCCTCGTTCCGCTATAATCTCCCGTTTTTGCACGCTACGCTTCCACCACCGCCGATGGAGCTCGACAAGAGTTTTGAACCCTCCGCCATCGAGGCGAAGTGGTACCCGTTCTGGGAATCGCGCGGCCTTTTCAAGCCGTCGATGAAAAGCGGCGTGCCGGCGTTCTGCATTCAGCTGCCGCCGCCCAACGTCACCGGAATCCTGCACATGGGGCACGCTTTTCAGCACACGCTGATGGATGTGCTGATCCGGTATCACCGCATGCAGGGCGACAATACCTTGTGGCAGGTCGGAACCGATCACGCGGGGATCACGACGCAGATCGTCGTCGAAAACCAGCTCAAGGCGGAAGGTAAATCGCGGCTCGAGCTGGGACGTGAAAAATTCGTCGAGCGCGTGTGGGCGTGGAAGGAGGAGTCCGGCTCGACCATCACCCATCAG
>JALZAO010000136.1 GCA_030948305.1 Pseudomonadota bacterium | reverse complement strand
TGGCGCAGCGTTCCGGCGGTCGCGCGAGGAAACCTGCTCGTCGTCGACGCGAATCTCCTTCATCGCGCCGGCCCCCGTTTTATCGACGGTATCGAGCAGCTTTGCCTGGCGCTCGATCGCGCCCGGCCCAATCGCGGACGCTAGAGTCGCATCCAGGCCCTAGTTCGGCACGAAGCAAAGCTCCTCGCCCTGGCCGAGCGTCTTGAGCGTGACACCGTAGATCCGGGACAGTCGCTCTGCGGTCAGTAGCTCGCTTGCGGGGCCGGCGACGGCGGTTCCCTGGTCGAGCATCAGCACGTGGTCGCAGAATCGCCGCGCCAGGTTGACATCGTGAAGGACCATGATCAGTGCGCTGCGCTGCTCGCGCGCGAGCGTGGTGAGCCGCAACAGCACAGCGAGCTGGTGCGCGAGGTCGAGATGGGAAGATGGCTCGTCGAGAAGAAACAGTCGCGGCTGCTGCGTCAGCAGCGCCGCCAGCGCGGCGCGGCGGCGTTCGCCGCCGGACAGGGTGCGAACGTCGCGCGCTTCGGCGTTGGCAATATCCATCAGCGCAAGCGCTTCGCGCGCGATGCGCAAGTCCTCCGCGCTTTCCCACTGCCATCGCGAGAGGTACGGATGACGGCCGATCATCGCCGTTTCGAGCACGGTCGCGCCGAAGGCGTCGCTGTCGTCCTGCGTCAGGAGGCCACGAACACGCGCGACTTCGCGCGCGGACAGCGTGGCGAGCGGCCGGCCATCGAGCGCTATCGCACCGGCCGCAGGCGGACGCAAGCCGGCCAGAGTGTGCAAAAGTGTGGTCTTGCCGGCGCCGTTGCGGCCGAGGATCGCCCAGCACTGACCCGGCGCGACCGAGAAATCCAGCTCCCGGCAGACGCCGATTCCGGCGATGGTCACCGTCAAACCTCGCACGGCGAGGATGGCGCCCTCGCTCATCGATCGCGCCGCAGCAGCAGGAGAAAAAGCGGGACGCCGATGAGCGCGGTAATCACGCCGACGGGGAGCTGTGCCGGCGCCACGACCTGCCGCGCCAGCGTGTCCGCGATCAAGAGTAGCGCGCCTCCGGCGAGTGCCGACGCCGGCAGCACGATGCGCTGGTCGTTGCCGAGCACCAGCCGCATCGCGTGCGGAACGATCAGGCCGACAAAACCGATCGCGCCGGCGGTGGTCACGGCGACCGCGGTGAGCAGCGCCGCCAGCGCGAAAATCAGCCACGGCAGCTGCCGCGACACGCCGAGCGCGGCAGCCGCGGTTTCGCCGCGCGACAATGCGTTGAGATCGCGCGCGAACGGCAACGCGACGACGACGCCGAGCGCCAGCACCGCCAGCGCGAGCCACGGCGCGGGCGGAGACGAGAGGTCGCCGATCAGCCAGAAAAGCATGCCGCGAAGTTGCGCTTCGGGCGCCAATGACAAGAGCAGCGCCACGACCGCGCCCCAACCCGCCGCGACGATGACCCCAGTGAGGAGCAACCGCGTCGGAGACCACGCGCCCGCTCCGCGCGCGAGCCCGAAAACCACGATCGTGGAAAGGAATCCGCCGCCGAAGGCGCCGACCGGCGTCATCCAGGCGCTGGCGCCGACCAGCATCGCCGCCAGCGCGCCGACCGCCGCGCCGCCGGAGACGCCCATGACATAAGGGTCGGCGAGCGGATTGCGCAGCAGCACTTGCAGCAAGGCGCCGGCGAGAGCCAGCGAGCCGCCGGTGGCGAAGCCCGCGAGTGCGCGCGGAAGGCGCAGTCCCTGGACGATGGCGCGCGGCGTAGTCTCGCCGTCGCCCAGGAGCGCCTGCAGCACGGTGACGGGGCCAAGGGAGACGCTTCCGACACTCAGCGCCAGCGCAAACGCGCCCAGCGCGACGACGGCGAGTGCGCCGAGCGCACTGGGTGCGGATATGCGGGTCATTAAAGGGACTTGCGTGGGGTTCGAAGTCAAACGAAAACCGGGCAAGCGAGAGATTATAGTCCGCGGGTGTGACCTATAATTGCGTAGCCGAACGCGCAACTCCCAAGAAAGCAGGCGCGAAGTCGAGCAACGGCCCAGCGCGGAGCGGTGTTTGCGTCGGACACAGGGCATTCCCGGCTTTCACTGCAACGACGATATTTTTCGAATCGAAGCGTAAGTCCACAAACGCACGTCGCTCATGAGCAAAGCCTTTACCCGCGAAGACGACTCCGATATCGAAGGCGAAGTCGAGGATACGTCGCCGCTGCCCGAGGGCAGCCGCAACTACATGACGCCGGGCGGATTTGCGCGCCTCAAAACGGAGCTCGGCACGCTGGTCGAGCAGGAGCGGCCAAGCGTCGTGGCGATCGTGTCTTGGGCCGCCGGTAACGGCGACCGCTCGGAAAATGGCGACTACATCTACGGCAAGAAGCGTCTGCGCGAAATCGACCGGCGCATTCGCTTCCTCATCAGAAGGCTCGATAATGCCGAGGTCGTCGACCCGACGGTGCGCCGCGATGCAGATAATGAAGACCAGATATTCTTTGGCGCAACGGTCACCGTGCGCGGCCGCGACGGAGCAGAACGGACGATAAGTATCGTCGGCGTCGACGAGATCGACACCGCCCGCGGCTATGTAAGTTGGGTTTCGCCCATCGCACGCGCATTGATCAAGGCGCGCGACGGTGACACCGTAACGCTGAGGACGCCGGGCGGCACCGAAGAGCTGGAGATACTTGCAGTCCGTTACGAGCCGCTTGCAACCGGTTAGCGTTGCGGCACACGCGCTCGACGCGCCGCGGAACGCGCGCTTGACGCGCCTCTGTTGACGCCGCGGAATCGTTCCGCCTATAGTGCGATCGAGAATCCCATGGCCTCCGACTTCAGCGAACTCGCAGGGCTCGAGCAAAAGCTCGCTACGCTGCTTGCGGATTATGTTCGACTGCGCGCGGAGAACGAGTCATTGAAGCGCGAGCTCGGCCGCTCGATGGAGCAGAACCGGTCGCTGAATTCGCGCATCGCTGCGGCGTCCGCTCGACTCGACTCGCTCTTGCAGCAGCTGCCGGAATCGACGAGCTGAATCGGTGGAAGATCCTTCGATCACGCTCGACGTTTCCATTCTTGGGCGCGAATATCGCGTCGCCTGCCGCGAGTCGGAACGCGAGGAACTGCTGCAGGCGGTGCAGTTCGTCGACCGCCGCATGCGCGAGATTCGCGATTCTGGAAAGATCTCGGGTGCCGAGCGCATCGCAGTCATGGCGGGACTCAATATCGCGCACGAATTGCTGCGCTCGAAAAGCGGCAACGGAAGTGCGCCGGCCGCGGGTTTTGACACCGCGGGCATTCAGCGTAGAATTTCAGCTATGCAGTTAGCCATCGATCGTGCGATGGCGGAGCAGGACAAGCTGTTCTGATCTCGTCCGACTCCACTGCGCCCTTTGTCCCCTGCGGTGTTCGAGGCTGGCCATACATTCTTTGAACCAATGCTAACTTAGCAGGTTGCCGTGCTTTCAACGGGCCGGTGTGCGCTCCCTACGCGGAAGCGCCTGATGGCCCTGGCAGGCGACCCTCTTGAACTGCGGTTCAAGATGAGGCTGGCACGGCACAGGCGGGGGACTCCCTCTTCGGTCGAGGAAGCTTGTGGCAGCAGCCGCTCGTAACACCGCTTAATTGCAACGCTCAAGAACGCGACTACGTTGGGTCCAAGAGCGTCCGCGATTTCCGCTTTGTCGATGTGCGATATCCGCACTGGAGAAGTCATAAGGCTGCAATACGCCCAGACATGCGCGAAAAAAGCCCCGACCCGCTTCCGCGGGACGGGGCTTTTCACTGCCTGTGCTCTTTAACCCAGACGTTCGATCGCAGGCACTTCGGCCTTCCGCCTGGTTACCGATCCAAAGTCAGGGCTTGTACTTGCTGATCCGCGTAGCCCAATTGCCAAGCGCTCCGCAAGCGCCGGGGCCGTGAGCGGCGCCACCGCACGTGCCGAGCAGGTTGTCACCCGTTCCGCCCGCAAAGAAAGGACCGCCCCAGTCGAGGTAGCTGCAAGGCTTGGCAATGAATTCGCTGGCGATCCAGATCGAATCGCCATCCACTGCAGCAGCGCCATAATCACCCCAGCGGGTTCGCGGCGGGTTCCCTACCTCTGCTTTGTAGCCCGTGAAGCCGTCGTCGGGCGCCGCGCCCACTCCACCGGAGACCACCGCCCATTCCACAGCGCCGACGTGCGCATCGATCGGTGCGATTGCCGCACTGGGGTTTGTGATGTCGCCGGTTGCAGTGAACGCAATCACGCCGCGCCCGCTCGCCGTGACGCCGATGGCCGGATAAGTAAAGTCATGGCCGCTGGCCCCCAGATAGCCCTGCAGGACGACCTTGCCCGCCGAAGGATTAAGGATGAAGTAAGCGATGCCAGCGCGCTGCGGACCGCCATCGGGGTTGAGCGCCGTATCGAGCGCACCCCACAGCTTGCCGTTCGCGTACGACACCTGCTGCATGCGCGTGTCGTTGGAATCCGGTCTCGAGATCACCTCGTCATGCGCCGGCTCGGCACCGAAAAGCAGTCGCCAGCAGCCAGTTCCGGCGATCGTGACCGTCGTCGTGTTATTAATACAGTTGCCCAGCGGCGTCGCCGTCGTTTCGCCAGCGTGCCGGACCCGGGCTGCTGTTGCGTCGGCGGAATAGCGTACGTTTCGACGTCAATTATTTTCGTGCCAAGACTGAGTGCCGGCGTCGCGGTATTCAGCGACGACGTATTAGTCAGCGTCCAGACGACAATTTGGTTCGAAATATAGTTGCCACCAAATCCGGCAACTGGGTGGGTCGCCTCGTCGGCCGCGTTCGAGCTCATGAAATACTCGGTGCCGCCGGCGTCCAGCTGGAAAGAATCCGTACCTGGCGATTGCGCCGGCCAAACCGTAAAGCCCGGCTGAGTCGCGCCGGCATCGCTTGGAGCGTGGACGGCGCCAAAAGTATCGAGATGGACTACCGTTACGCTCCCGGCGCCGGCGGCGAGTTACGCCTTGGAAAATGCGTAGATTTGTGCCCCACCGAAACCGTTGTGCAGCCACGGGTACGCGTTAGTCGTGATGTAAAACCCGTATGCGTCCGCGCCGATGTGGGGGTAATCGCCCAAGTAAGGGCCAGCGTTGACGCCGCCTGCGTTTGTCCCGTCGTTGGTTACGTCATGCCGGTAAATATTCCAATGCCCAGTCGGATTGCTCGTCTGGCTGACCGCGATATCGAGGTGGTTGACGAAAGTAAGCGATCCGTTCGGTCGCGTCTCGAGCGTCAGAACGACGACGAAGAATCGCTGAGTGGCCGCGTCGTACAAGCAAGTGGGATCGGTGATAAAGGGACCGCGGACACCAGTGCGGCGGTTGATCGCGGGCGCGTAACCATAGAATGAGTTCAGATCGACAGCGTGGTTTACGTTTCGCGGAAAGCAGCTGACGATGTTGGTGGCGGTATTGTCGGGCAAGACCG
>JALZAO010000135.1 GCA_030948305.1 Pseudomonadota bacterium | reverse complement strand
CGACCCGTCGATGCGCGTCGGCACCGAGGCGTATCTTGCGCAGATGGCGTATGTCGAAATACTGATGGTCGGCACAGGCTTGCGCCGGGGCCCGCCCGCGTTGCGCCAATTGAAACGCGTGCGACAAGTGCTGCAGGAGCGTGGCGTCGACAGCGAAACGCATCCAGTCCTCGAACGGGCCTGGTCCACGGACGAAGTGCAGCCGTCATGAGCTTGGGTGACGTTCGACGCTATCGCGCGCTCGTCCTCAAGGGCGGCACGGTCGTCGACGGCACCGGCGCCTCGCGCTTCGTCGCCGATGTGCGCATCGAAGGCGAGCGCATCGCCGCGGTTGGCGCGCATTTGACGACGCAGGACGCCGATGTATTGGATGTCGCCGGAAAGATCGTCTCGCCGGGGTTTATCGACGTGCATACGCACGACGACCAAATCGTCCTGGCCGCGCCGCAGATGCTGCCAAAGATCAGTCAGGGCGTGACCACGGTTGTCATCGGCAATTGCGGCATCAGCCTGGCGCCTCTGGTGCATGCCGAAGTTCCTCCGCCGCTTAACCTGCTCGGCAGCGACAAGTATGTCTACCCGACGATGGCCGCCTATGTCGCAGCGCTCGGTGAGGCGCGGCCCGCGGTCAACATCGCGGCGCTGGTCGGCCATTCGACATTGCGAGTGGCGGCGATGGAGGATCCTTACCGGCCCGCCACGCCGGCTGAGCAATCGCGGATGGTCGAGCTGCTGCAGGAAGGCATGGATGCGGGTGCGACGGGACTGAGCTCCGGCGTGTTCTATGCGACCGGCGCTGCCGCCGACATCGACGAGCTCGCGCTCCTCGCGCGAGTTGCCGGCGACGCGGGCGGCGTGTACACGACGCATATCCGCGACGAGTCCGACAAGGTGATCGACTCGCTCGACGAGGCATTCGCCACCGGTCGTCGGGGCGGCCTGCCGGTGGTCGTTTCGCATCACAAATGCGCGGGGCCGCAGAACTGGGGCCGCAGCGTCGAGACGCTCGCGCACATCGACGCCGCGCGCACGCAGCAGCCGATCGCGCTCGACATGTATCCGTACATCGCCGGCTCGACGGTGCTGCGCAAGCAGATGGTCGACGGCATCATCGAGATCATGGTCACGTGGTCGACGCCGCACCCGGAAACCGCGGGGCGCATGCTCGCCGCCATCGCGGCCGAATGGGGTTGCTCGCAACATGAGGCGTGCGACAGGCTGCAGCCGGGAGGCGCCTGCTACTTCCAGATGCGCGAGGACGACGTGCAGCGCGTGCTCAAGTATCCGGCCACCATGATCGGCTCCGACGGCCTCCCGCACGATACGCATCCGCATCCGCGGCTATGGGGTACCTTTCCCCGCGTGCTCGGCCATTACAGCCGCGAGCTAGGACTGTTTTCGCTCGAGACCGCCGTGCACAAGATGAGCGGCCTCTCCGCGCGCAACTTCAAGCTCGAGGATCGCGGCGAGATCCGCGAAGGCGCATACGCCGACCTCGTGGTGTTCGACGCCGCTACCGTCAAGGACGTCGCAACATTCGAGCAGCCAAAGGCGCTTGCCATCGGCATCGAATGCGTGCTGGTCAACGGCGCCATCGCCTATCGATCCGGCCACGTTTCAAGTGAGCGCAGCGGACAGTTCCTGCGCCGGCGCAAACTGTAGGGCGACCGATGTTCCTGCGCTGGGTCACCGCCGCGTATCTCGTCTATCTGGTCGTGCCGATCGCGTTGCTGCTGGTCGGCTCGTTTGGCGAGCTGTGGCTGAACACGCTGCTGCCGACCGGATCGACGACGCATTGGTACGTTGACGTTGCCAAGGACCCGAGCTTCCGCCGCGCGTTTGCCGCGAGCCTCGCGGTGGTCGCGATCACCTGCACGGCGTGCGTGGCGATCGGGTTGCCGCTCGCCTACGCGCTCTTTCACACCGAAAACCGCCGCCTGCGCGCCCTCGTCCGCGTGCTCTATCAATTGCCGGTCGCGCTGCCGCCGCTGGTGCTGGCCTTCGGCTTCATCCTGGTGTTCTCGTCGGACACGCTGCCTTGGCTCGGCAGCATCTGGCTGCTCGCCGCCGGCCACGTCGTCCTTACCCTGCCTTACTTCTTGCAGGCGGTGGTGGCCGACATGCAGCGTCTGGGCTTACGCGTCCTCGAGGACGCCGCGGAGTCGCTGGGCAGCAACGGCTGGCAGCGCTTCGTGCACATCGTGCTGCCGGCGCTCCGCCATTCGATCCTTGCCGGCCTGATCATCGTCGCGGCGCTGTCGATCGGCGAATTCCAGTTCTCGAATCTGGTGGCGGGCTTCCTCAGCCGCACCTACCCGGTCGTGCTGCTGCAGGCCTTCTACGGCGCGACCGGATTCGCCTGCGCGGCGACGGTGATCCTGCTTGCGTTGGCATTGGTCGCTGCAGTCGGCGGTGCGCTCACTTCGGGCGGCGCCATGCAAATGAAGGCCGCGGCGGCATGAGCTCTACGACGATGCCCGCAGTCGCGCTCGAGCGCGTGACGTATCGCTATCCCGGCACCCAAGCCGGCGTGGCCGACATCACGCTCGCCATAGCGCCCGGCGAGCTGGTGGTGTGTCTGGGGCCCAGCGGCTGCGGCAAGACGACGCTGCTGCGGCTCATCGCCGGCTTCGTCAAGCCCGACGCCGGCGTCATCCGTCTGAATGGCGAGGACGTGAGCGCGTTGCCGACGCGCTCGCGCGAATGCGGTGTGGTGTTTCAGGCCTATGCGCTGTTCCCGCACATGCGCGTCTGGGAAAACGTCGCGTATCCGCTGCGCGTGCGCGAAGTCGCAGCGGAAGAGCGTCGCCGCCGCGCGGCGGACATGCTCGAGCTGGTGGGCTTAACCGGGCTCTCCGACCGCCTGCCGGCGCATCTCTCCGGCGGGCAGCAGCAGCGCGTGGCGCTCGCCCGAGCGCTCGTCTTCGGCCCGCGCGCGCTCCTGCTGGACGAGCCGCTCTCCGCGCTCGACGCCGGCACACGAGTCGCCATGCGCGAGGAGATCCGCCGCATCCAGCGCGCGCAGAACATCGCGACGCTCCTCATCACCCACGACCAGGACGAGGCCTTGTCGCTCGCCGACCGCATCGTGCTCTTGAACGAGGGGCGGATCGTGCAGTCGGGCTCGCCGCACGAAATCTACGACCGGCCGGCGGATGCCTTCGTCGCCGGCTTCGTCGGCCGCGCCAATCTGCTCGACGCGCGGGTGATCGACGCGCAGACGATCGACACGTCGATCGGCCGCCTGCTGACATCGCCGCACGGCCGAGCCATCGGAAGCACTCTGCACGTTCTGGTGCGTCCCGAACGCATCGAGGTCGCGAGCCCCGCAAACGCGGCGACCGGCGAGAACGTCTTCGCCGCACAGGTCCTGCGCGACCGCTTTTTCGGCGCGACGCGGCAGGTCGAGGTCGCCGCGGGCAACGGCCGACTCGAAATCGAGACCGCAATGCGCGATGATGTCACTAAAGTGCGCGTGCCGCGCGAAGCCATCCAGTTCCTGAACGCTCAATAAAGGAGGGGAAGCCATGAGAACCACGTCAAACAGTCTCGTCCATGCCGCTGCGACGGTCGCGGTGGCCTTCTCGGTTTCGTTGTGGGCTTGCGCAGTGTCGGCGCAAACCGTGCTCGATTCGCCGGAGCTCTACGGCGGCGAGAAAACGCTCTACGAAGCCGCGAAAAAGGAAGGCATGGTGGTGAGCTTCGACACCGGCCCGACATGGGCCAATTGGGCAGCCGAGTTCGCGGCGTTCAAGAAGCGCTATCCCGAAGTCGAGATCGTCTACAACGACATCGGCTCGGCGGCGACGGTGGTCGCGCTCGACAAGGCGCGCAACCGGCCGCAGGCGGATACCGCGTACTACTTCGCCGGCTCGGCCTTCGACGCCGTCGCCAAGAACGTAGTGGCGCCGTTCAAGCCGGTCAACTTCGACAAGCTCACGCCGGTGTTTCGCGACCCCGACGGCAAATGGTTCACTATCCACACCTTGACCGTTGCCTTCATCGTCAACACCAAGCTCGTTAAGAATGTGCCGCAGTCGTGGGCGGATCTGCTCAAGCCCGAGTACAAGAACACCATCGTCTACCTCGATCCGCGCTCGACCGGCGTCGGTCAGGTGGTCGTCTTCGCCGCCAATTTCGGCAACGGCGGCGACATGAACAACCTGCAGCCGGGGTTCGACTATTTCACCAAGCTGCAGCAGTCGGGCAATATGCTGCGCGTGCTCGGCACCACGCCTTACGCGCAATTCGTGAAGGGCGAAATCCCGATCTGGATCTCCTACGAGAACGACGGGCTCAAATCGAAGTACACCGATGGCCTGGGCGACGCGGTCGCGGTGGTGATCCCGAAGGAAGCGTCGGCAGCGGCGCCGTACGCGATCAGCCTGGTCGAGAAGGGCCCCAATCCGGACGCCGGCAAGCTCTGGCTCAACTTCATCATGACCGACATGGGCCAGGGCATTTTCGCGCAGGGCTTCGTGCGGCCGTCGGTGCCCGGCATAAAGCTGCCCGACAACGTCGCCGACAAGCTGCCCGCCGCGCCGCAGGTGCGTCCACTCGACGTGAAGACCGCTGCCGCGAAAAAAGCCGACGTCGACAAGGGCTGGGCGGCGGCGACGGGCAGCAAGTAGTGGCGCAGAAGTGAAACTGGGTGCGCGCACGACCACGGCGCTGGCTCTGCCGGGCGTGCTGCTGCTCGCGCTGTTCTTCATGCTGCCCGTTCTGGCGGTCGCCATCGACGCGCTGCGCGAAGGCGGCGCCGCGTTCGGGCGCGTTTTCGGCACCTCCGGATTCTGGACAGCGCTCGGCGGCAGCGCCGCGCTGACGCTCGTCGCCGCGACGCTGTCCACCGTCGTCGGCGTCGCGGTGGCGCTGTATCTGTCGCGCTTGCCGCCGCACCGGCGCACGGCGCTCTCGTTCGTAATCGCGCTGCCGCTCACCTTCTCCGGCTTGATCGTCGCCTACGGCTTCATCCTCGGGTACGGGCGCGCCGGCTTCGTGACGCAACTGCTCGCGCGCACCGGATTCGACGCGGCGACCATCGGCGGGGCGTTGTTCACGCCGACGGGACTCGCGTTCGCGTCGTCGTACTACCT
This sequence comes from Pseudomonadota bacterium, assembly GCA_030948305.1. Lineage (GTDB taxonomy): Bacteria > Pseudomonadota > Gammaproteobacteria > Burkholderiales > Casimicrobiaceae > PALSA-1003. The sequence continues at coordinate 354 of JALZAO010000135.1, read as the reverse complement.
GATACCGCGCGTGGTGATCGGCATGCTGCCGGTGCTGGTGAACTTCGATCGCGCGCAGCTCGCCGCCGCCGAATCGCTCGGCGCCACGCCGGCGCAGGCGTTTCGCCAGGTGCTGCTGCCGCAGGTCGCCGCACCGGTGATCGCATCGTTCTGCCTGGTCGCGGCGGTCGTGTTCGGCGCCTACGGAACCGCGCTCGCGCTGGTCGGCACGCAACTGCCGATCCTGCCGCTGCGGCTGTACAGCCTGATCTCCGAGACGGGGTCGGATTTTCCGGCGGCAGCAGCGCTTGCGCTGCTGATCACCGCGGTCTGCTCGACGATCATCACTACCGGCGAATGGGTGGGTGCGAAGCA
>JALZAO010000134.1 GCA_030948305.1 Pseudomonadota bacterium | reverse complement strand
ACCCGCGACGACAAAGGGTATGAACAGCGGCCAGCGATAGAGCCAGCGCAAAATGGCCACCGCGCGCGGATTCTCGCCGAGCGTGAGATAGCCGGCGATGGCGATCGACACCAGCCCGATCAATACCGTGGAACCCAGAACGATCGCCAGCGTGAACAGCAGATCGGTGGTGTAGAGATCGAACGACTTGCTGAAGTGCGCGAGCGTAAATCCGCCATCCTTGCGCCGGAAGGCGACTACCCCCGACATCACCAGCGGTGCGACAAAGAAGACGACGATAACCGCGAGGGCGGGGGCGAGCAGCACCAGCCCGATCCAGCGGTCGGCAGACGGATTTCCGGTGGCGACCCCTTTCATCGCGCGCACGTCATGTTGTTCGTGCCATCGCGGCGGCGAAAGTAATTAGGTCGCTGCCGGTACCGGCGGATGCCGGCCACGACAGAATGGACAACGTTGCCCAAGATCGTCATTCCCGCTCATTGACGTAACTGAGCGGGAATTCGCGCGGTTGCCGGCGATGCGGCTATTTGATGACGACCCGCTCGTAGCCTTCGACGATGTCGGTGAAGTACTCGGACAGCGGGAACGGGCGGCCGTACTTCGACAAATCAGCCGGGGAAATATCGGTGAAGAGCTTGTTCCAGCTCGCCTGGTCCATCTTCGATTGCACGTGCTGCGGATCGATGCCCGGATACCAGTTGAACTGCTTGACGATGCCTTCCGCCTGCACGTCGGGGCTCTCGGCTAGGTCGATGAACTTCTTGGCCAGCGCGGCGTGCGCCGCCTTGGCCGGGATCACGTAGTACATCGGCTGTCCGGGAAGCCCGGGCGACGGCAGCGAGAGCTTCATCTTCGGACTCATCCTGCCGTCGGCCTGCCAGGTATAGAACATGTCGACCCACACCGGCCCGATCGAGATCTCGCCGCGATTGAGCATGTCCAGCGTGCCGGCGTTGCCCGGTGTCATGACCACGTACTGATTGAAATCCTTGAGGCCGCCGAGCGCCTTGTCGATGGCTACCTTCTGGCTGGCATCGTACGGGCCCTTCTCCAGCTTGTCGGCCATGCCGGTGTTCGCTTCCACCCAGCCCATGACGAAGCCCACCCCGGACATCCCGCCCTTGACGCCGTTGTAACCGAATTGCTTCGGATTCTTCTTCACCCATTCGGTAAGCTCGGAGAACGACTTCGGCGGCGACTTGACCAGCTCCGGGTTGTACGCGAAGGCGATCTGGCTGTGGAACATCGGCAGCACATAGCCGTCGACGTTGGCGCCCAAGGCATTCTTGGCGGTGTCGCGGGTGACCAGCTTGCCGGCGCCGATGTCGTTACGGTACGGCATCAACAGCTTTTCGCCGACCATGGTCGCGGCGCCGCGTTGATGCACGACCGCGACGTCGACATCCCACTCCGCCACGTTTGCCTTCTGCTGCGCCGAAAGCTTTTCGTAGATCTTCTGCGATCCGGAGTCTCCGGGCCCGGTACCCACCGCGCGTACCTTCACACCGGGATTCATCTTCTCGAACTTCGGCGCCAGGTAATTGTTGACGTAATCGACCATGTTCTGGTCGCCGGCGGTGACGACGTTCAGCGTCTGGGCGCCAATTCCACCGGCAAATCCACCGGCAACTGCGAGCGCGGTGGCGAGTAGCAGCATTCGAAACTTCATGTCAGCCTCCAAGAACTACGTGGGTTAATGAGTGGGGAAAAGCAGCAGCGCGTCACGCGGCACGACGACGCTGGTCGGCGTCCCTTCCGCAACGCGCTCCGACGCGTGAACCCAGATATCGGCATCATCGGTGCGTACCCGATACCGATAGCCCTGCCCGACGTACACCGTTTGCGCCACGATACCGGTCAGGACCAGGTCGCCTGATGCGCGAGCATTCGTGACACTGCCGGACGCGTTCATGGCGCCCACGGACGCGTCCGCTGCGGCGACAGGCGCCAGCCGCGCGGCGTCGCTGCGAAAATGGACGCGGATGCGCTGATCCGGGGCGGTGTCGAGCCCGATGGCCCCGAGCAAGCCGTCCCCGCCGCGCGACACGTCGAGCGCGTTGTCGGCGCCCATGAACCCGGCGACAAAAGCCGACGTCGGACGATGAAAGATTTCCTCGGGCGCGCCAATCTGCACGATGCGCCCCGCGTCAATGACCGCGATGCGGTCGGCCAGCGTCAGCGCTTCCTCGCGGTCGTGCGTCACATACACCGCGGTGATTCCGATCCGCTGCTGAAGGGCGCGCAGCTCGTGGCGCAGCTCCAGGCGCACCTTGTAATCGAGATTCGACATTGGCTCATCGAGCAGCAGCAGATGAGGATCGACCGCAAGTGCGCGGCCCAAGGCGACGCGCTGCCGCTGGCCGCCCGAAAGCTGCGTCACCGGGCGCGGCCCGAAATTCTCGAGTTGCAGCAGCTTGAGCATTTCGGCCACGCGTGCGGCGATGGCGTCCTTCTTCCAGTTGCGCATGCGCAAGCCGTAGCCGATGTTGTCCGCGACGCTCATGTGCGGCCACAAGGCGTAGGACTGGAACATCATCGCCGTTTCGCGCGCCTCGGGCGGAAGGCGGGTGATGTCCTTGCCGTCGACGCGAATCGCTCCCGAGTCCGGAATCACGAAGCCGGCGATCGAGCGCAGCAAGGTCGTCTTGCCGCAGCCCGAGCTGCCGAGGAGCGCGATCATCTCGCCGCGCTGCACACCCAGGCTCACCTGGTCGAGCACGCGCGTCGCGCCATAGGACACGGTCAACGCTTCGATCGACAGGTAGGGTGTCATGTACGAAGGAGAAGTCGGCAGAAAACTCAAGCTTTCAAGTATGACGCGGATGTGATCGAGCAGCTACACCCTGGTTCGATCGGCGCGCCAGAATATCGCAATCTGCAAACACCTGGTTTGTGCGCCGCAGCAGACGAGGAAGCGAGGGACCTTTCGTGGACGAGCGCATCGCGCTGAATTCAGTGAGCGAAATCCGCTGCCCGGTCCCCCGAAAAAAAGCAGGTTACCCTGTGTTATGCTGCGCGAACACGAAACCCATGGAAAAATCGCGTCGCGGCGCGGTTATCCGCCCTCATAAGCGAAGCCCGGCGCCGACTCGCGCCAGCGTTGCTCTCGCCAGAAAGCCCAACAAGCATGCTCCGATCCTTGCTCCTCCCCGTCGTCGCGATATGGCTTGCCTTGGCCACGCCAGGGGCTGCGGCGGCCGACATCGTCTTTTCCGTCACCGAGGGCGTCACCTATTATCAGACCAACAAGGAAATCGCCTCCCGCTTCCAGCCCCTCACGGACCTGCTTGCCAAGGCGCTCAAGCGGCCAGTGCGCATCGTCATCGTCAGTGCCTATAACGATGTACGCGCCGGCCTCGAGCGCCAGGAGTACGACCTCGCTTTCATCCACCCGGCGCACGTGGCGCTGGCAGCGATCAAATCCGGCAAGTACAAGTCGGTCGTCTGGACGGCTGGCTACACCGATTACTCGGTCTCGATGCTGATGAACAAAGACCGGCCGTTCACCCGTCTCGAGGATCTCCGCGGACGCACGGTGGTAAGCCCCGATCCCGATTCCATCACCGCGGCCATGCTGCGCTCTATGCTACGCGACCAGAAGCTCGGAGCCGACATCAAGATCATCACCACCCGATATCAGGATGCGGTGCCGTTCTACGTCGAATACGGATTCGCCGACGCCGGCGCTACCGCGGCCAAGGCGGTGGTGCAGCAGTGGACGCAAAAGGGTGGCAAGGTGCTTTTGTCTTCGCGTCCCGTGGCAATCAAACAGATGATCGCGTCGACCAAGCTTTCGCCTGAGGACGAGCAACAGATTCGAGCCGTTTTGTTGGGCCTCGCTCAGAGCGACGCAGGCCGAAACGCGCTCGCGACCTTGGGCTACAAGGGATTCGTCGAGCCTTCGCGCGACGAAGAGCAGAAGGCGATCGTCTGGCTGGGATTGTAGCGCCGCGGGCCAACGGGCCGGCGCCGATTACTGAACCGCCGGCATCGCAGCCTTGGGCGTCATGGTTCGACGCATCATTTCGTTTCGCAATTCGTGAAACTGCCTGCGGGTCTCCGCTTCCAGGAACGCGGTTCCGATCACCGGCGGAACCCACATCGTGGGCACGAATTCGCCGTGATTGAAGACGCGCGCTCCGCCGCCGTCGCTCACGATGCGGGTCGTGAATGCCGAAGCTTTCATATCGCCGCTGATCAATTTCGAGCGGACTTCGCTGTGCGGGACCAGCTCGACTTCACGAACGTTGTCGAACGAGAATTTCAAAAGCCCGAACGCGGTGCCGCTTTTCTGGGCGACGACAAGTGTGTTGCCTTTTCGATCGGTGACCTTGCTCGACTGCACGTTGGTGACGAATTGCGCCATGTGATCGTAGTCGGTCAACACATCCCATGCCGCCAGCGGCGGCACCTGCACCGCCATCTCGACGTCAACGATGATCGTCGCGCCGTCTTTTTTCACGTGCACGACAATGTCACTCGCTGCGTGCGGATCGGCTCGCAGCGGTGCTTGCGCCAGCGCGAGCGGGACGCCCAGGGACAAGCCCAGGATCAGGACGCGCAGCGTTCGGAGCATCACCATGATGGGACCGGCATAGTAGCGTGGAATAATGTACCTATGGGTTAGTCGCAGCCATGCGCCAAGAGGTTCCATGCCGCATCAGTCCGAGTTGCATGCCGAATGTAACGGGTACCCCGTTTACGCAGAGCGCTCGCGTCAGCGTAGCAGAAAGCTGCCGTGGCAGCTCAGCGGGCCATCGATTGCGTGTCTGATCGCGGCCGGCTTCGCGGCATTCGCGGGAAACGCCCGCGCCGACCTATGGGGCTACCTCGACGAACAAGGCGCAGCGCACTTCGCGACCGAAAAGATTGACGAGCGTTATCAACTTTTTTTCAAGGGCGTGACCAATCTGGATGTGGCCGCACGAGAAAAAGCGGCGACTCCTTCGGCAAGCGAGGACTTCTCGCACTCGCGAATGTATCAGTATGTGACCAAGCATCCGAATGTCGCGAAATTTGCGCCGCTTATCGAGCGAAATGCAAAGCTGCATCATGTCGACCCCGCGCTGGTCAAGGCGATGATCGCCGTCGAATCCGCATTCGAGCCGGCCGCGGTCTCACCCAAGGGCGCACTAGGTCTCATGCAGGTAACTCCGGATACCGGCGCTCGTTACGGTATCGTCGCCGACAAGGTTCGCTCGGCCGAGCAAAAGCTTCTCGATCCAGCCACTAACCTTTCGATCGGCACGCGCTATCTGCGCGATCTGCTGGCACTCTTCGCCAACGACTTAAGCCTCGCGCTGGCAGCGTACAACGCCGGCGAACAGGCGGTGCATCATTACAAGCAGAGCATTCCGCCTTTCCCGGAAACGCAGGAATACGTCAAGCTGGTGCGCCAGTTCTACGCGCTGTATCGCCCTCCGCCGGCTGCGCCTCCTCCGCCGACGAGAGTCATGGTTCCACGCC
>JALZAO010000133.1 GCA_030948305.1 Pseudomonadota bacterium | reverse complement strand
CACGCACTGGTCGGTGGCAACGCAGAGCTCGTACCCGGCGCCGCCGATGTAGCTCATCCGCGCTGCCCGCGCACGCGCGTAGCCAACGTCGATTTCGCACGTGGCGGAGAAGGGAAGGCTCTCGCGCGAAAGATCGTCCGCGGAGATGCGCCCGAGGAGCTCGCGCGACTTAGGTCCCATGACCGAGATGATCGAGTACGCGCTAGTGACGTCGACCAGCGTGGCAAACTCATTCTCCGCGATGTGCTTGCCGATCCAGTCGGCGTCGCGCGTTGCCTGCGCGGATCCGGTCAGGATGAAGAACGTGTCCGATGCAATGCGTGTAATCGTCAGATCGCTTTCGAATCCGCCGCGGTCGTTGAGCATCGCCGTATACACCATTCGGCCAGGCGCGACGTCCAGATCCCGGGCGCAAAGACGCTGCAACACGGCGAGGGCGTCACGCCCTTTGAGCACCAGCTTCGAAAACGAGGTCTGATCGAATACCACGACGTCTTCTCGCGCCGCGCGCTGCTCGTCGAGCACGAAGGGCAGCCAGCCGGGCGTGCCAAGCGTGGGCGGTGGCTCGGCGGCCCCGGCAGGCAGAAAATAATTGGCGCGTTCCCAGTTCAATTTGCTGCCGAAAACCGCGCCTTTTGCCTTGAGCCGGTCGTAGAGAGGCGAACGCCGCAACGGACGGACCGTTGAGAGCTCCTCGCGCGGCCAGCGCATCGCGTAATGCAGGCCCAGGGTCTCCGCGGTGCGATCGTGCAGGTGCGCGCGGTTAGCGTGCAAAGGCGCGAATCGCCGGATATCGACATCCCACAAATCGATCGGCGCTTCACCGCCGACGATCCATTCCGCGATCAAGCGCCCGGCACCGCCGGCGTTGGCGATGCCCGCGGAATTGAATCCGGCGCACACAAAGTAGCGGCGCAACTCCGGCGCTTCGCCGAGGATGAAATTGCCGTCGAGGGTGAAGCTCTCGGGACCGTTGAGCAGCAGCTTGATCTCGGCGGTTTCGAGGCATGGCGTGCGATGGATCGCGTTAGTCATCAAGGGCTCGAACTGATCCCAATCCTCAGGCAGCAGCTGAAACTCGAAGCGTTCCGGGATTCTCGCCACCTTCCACGGTTTGGCCACCGGCTCGAAACCGCCCATCACCAGCCCGCCGACTTCCTCCTTGTAGTAGATGTAGCCGTCCGGATCGCGCATCACCGGCAGATCGGAATGCACGCCGGGAATCGGCCGCGTCACGACGTAGAAATGCTCGGCCGGGAACAGCGGCACGCTGACACCGGCGAGCTTACCGAATTCGCGCGCCCATACTCCGCCGCAGTTCACCAGGCTTTCACAGCGCAACGCGTATTCTTCGCCGCCGTGGCGGTACCGCACCCCGGCCACGGCTCCCTTCTCGACGATGACGCTGTTGACTTGCGCGTCCTCGACAATGCGTGCGCCTCCGAGGCGCGCGCCCCTGACGAGTGATTGCGTCAGATCGGTCGGATTGGTTTTGCCGTCGCCGGGAATCCACACCGCGCCGGCAAGATCGTCGATGCGTAGCAGCGGATAAATATCGCCCGCTTCGGCCGGAGTGATGAACTCGAAATCGATGCCGAAGCTCCTGGCGCGTGCCATCTGCCGCTTGAGGAGCTTGAGACGCTCCGGCGTCTTCGCCACGTTCAAGCTGCCGCATTGCTTCCATCCGGTCGCAAGCCCCGTCTCGGCTTCGAGCGTGGAATACAACTCGATGCCGTAGCGGCTCATGCGCGTCGCGTTGCGGGTCGCGCGCAACTGTCCGACCAGCCCCGCCGCATGCCAGGTCGTTCCGCAGGTGAGCTTGCCTTGCTCGAGCAGCACGACGTCGGTGCATCCGAGCTTGGTGAGGTGGTACGCGGTGCTCGCACCGGCGATGCCGCCGCCCACGACGACTACCTGTGCATTCAGGGGACAGGCCACGTTATCGGTCATCGCGGATTCAAGGGCGTCGGGGAGGAGGTCGAAAACGTGGTCTGTCCCCGGAGTTACCCGAGTTTCAGCGCGGCGATACCGGCGACGACGCTTGCCGCGCCGGCCAGCCTGCGCCAGCCGAAGCCTTCCTTGAGCCAAATCGATCCCATCAGCGCTGCAAAGAGCACCGATGTCTCGCGCAACGCGGCAACGGCGGCGATCGGCGCACGCGTCATGGCCCAAAGCACGATTGCATAGGCTGCCAGGCTGCAGCCGCCACCGACCAGCCCGATCCGCACGCTGCCGCGCAGGTAGGAGAGCGCGGGCCGGCCGCGCCGTACGATCACCCACACGATAAAGGGAATGCCCTCGAGGAAGATCAGCCAGGTGACGTAGCTTATCGCGTTGCCGGACGCACGCGCCCCGGCACCGTCGACCAGCGTGTACATGGCGATGATGCATGCGTTGGCGAACGCCCAGTAGGCGGCAGCACGCGGATGATCGCGCCGCTGGACGAAGGCGATGCTGACGATACCGAGCGAGATCAGCGCGATGCCGACCGCCATCTGCGCGCTGGGCAGCTCCCGCAGCACGATGGCGCCCAGGATCGTGACCAGCAGCGGCGCCGTTCCGCGCATCAGCGGGTAGGCAAAGGACAGGTCGCCGGTGCGGTACGCCTGCGATAAGGTGACGTAATAGCCGAAATGGATCACCGATGACGCGGCGATGTAGCGCCACGCCTCGGGCGCCGGGAACGGGACCAGGCCCACGAACACGAGCCCCCACAGCGATGAACCCGTGACCACCGCAGCCGTGTCCAGCAGCGCGTCGCCACCGGCCGAGGACTTGAGGAGCGCGTTCCAGCTTGCATGAAGGAAGCCGGCGCCGAGTACCGCCAGCGTTACGCCGAGGGAAAGCTCCACAGGCCCTAAGCCGTTCGCGGCTTGCGCTTCTGCCAGGAATCCTTGGACCCCCGACCCTCGGGCGTAGCGGACTCCTCGGGTGGAGGTGCAGGCGGCGCCGGCGCTTCCCGCAACCGGGTCTTGGCCAGCACTCCAGCCTGCTCGAGGATCGGATAGGCAATGGAACAGATATGCGAATTGATGCGCTTCAAGTCGCTAATCAGATCGAGGTGCAGCGATGAAGTCTCGATACTCTGCAAGGTGTTGATGGACAGGCGCTCGATGTGCGAATCGGCGTACGCGCGCTCGAGGTCGCGGAAGAGCACTTTCTCCGCCAGGAGCTGCTGGGCGCTGGCGAGGTCTGCGTGGAGAAACACGCTCATCCCCAATCGCAGGTTGGCGATCAGGCGCCCATGCAGGTCGCAAATCTCCTGCATGCCCGCCGCGGAAAAACTACGGCCTTTGTCGATCTTTTTTTCCTCGAGGTCGGTCACGACGCGCTCGACGATGTCTCCCACCTGTTCCATGTTGATCGTGAAAGAAACGATGTCGGCCCAGCGACGGCCCTCTTTTTCGTCGAGCGCTTCGCGGCTGACCTGGGTGAGGTAGAGCTTGATGGCCGTGTAAAGGTCGTCGACGATGTCGTCCATCTTGCGTATTTTCTCGGCCAGCTCGCGATCGTTGGTCTTCAGCACCGTCAGCATCCCGTTCAGCATCTGCTCGATGAAGTCGGCCAGCCGCATGGCTTCGCGGGCGGCGTTGCCGATCGCAAGTTTGGGTGTGTCGAGCGCCGACGGGTCGAGATAGCGCGCCTTGGCGGGATCGTCCGCGTCGTGCCTGGCGGGCAGCAAGCGCTCGGCCACTCTCGCGATCTTCTCGGTAAAGAACAAAAACCCGACCGCGATGGCGACGTTGAAGAACAGGTGGAAATAGACGGTGATCTGAGCGTCGTCGAGCGGCATCGACGCAAACAGCTCCTCGATATAGGGTAGCAGCGGAACGATGATGATGCAGCCGAGCAGCCGGAACAAAAGGTTGCCCAGCGTCACGCGCCGCGCCTCGGGCGACGAAGTCAAAGTGGTGAGCATCGCCAGCAGGCCGCTTCCGAGATTGGCGCCGAGCACCAGACCCAGCGCGACGTGCAGCGAGATGACCTTCGACGCCGCCAGCGTGGCGGTGAGCAGCACCACGGCAAGGCTGGAATAGGAAAGCATGGTGAATACCGCGGCCACGAGCATGTCGAGCAGCACATCGCCGGTCAGCGAGCCGAAGATGACCTTGACCCCTGCGCCCTTGGTCAGCGGCTGCGCGGCAAGCACGATCAGTTGCAGCGCCAGGATGATCAAGCCCAGCCCGATCAGAATCTGGCCGAAACGGCCGATCTGGCTCGACTCGCGACGCATGAAGAGCGTGACGCCCAAAAAGATGAGCAGAGGCGAGAGCCAAGAAAGATCGAACGAGAACACCAGCGTCATCAGCGCCGTGCCGACGTCGGCGCCGAGCATCACTGCGAGGGCAGGGGCGGTGTCGATCAGCCCCTGGCCGACAAACGACGCCACCATCACGGCGGTGGCGGTGCTGCTCTGGATCAACGCCGTGATGCCGAGCCCGGCGGCAAACGCGGCGTAACGATTGGAAACGCTCTCGCGCAGAAACCGGCGCAGGTCGCCGCCCCAGATGCGCAGGATGCCGGTGCGCACAATATGCGTGCCCCACACCAGCAAGCCCACGCCGGCAAGCAGGTTGAGCAGGATCTTCAATCCTGGCCTCCCCGGGCGGCTGCGGCCATGATCGCCGAGAAATGCGCCAGCGGAGGAGTGGGCTGCCCGCCGAGCTTCGCCGCGTCGTCCCAGAGCCGGAGTTCAACCGCGCGCTCCGCGCCCGGCCTGGCAATGAACTTAGCGGCGTCCGCCGATGAAAAAGTGCCTCCCTGCAAGGCAAGGCTGCGCTTGGAGTCGGCGGAAAGCGCGTCGTGGTACGCCGGTCTGGTCGCACACAGATACCGCTTGGCGTCGACGTGCAGGCGAATCGGATCGAGCACCCGGTCATCGAAGAGTCCGCGCAGGAAAGGCAGCGCGAAATACTGGTGCGCGTCGTCGATTCCGCGCGCCGTCGGCGTGTCGCCCTGGTCGTTGAGCAAGTGGCCAAGGTCGTGCAACAACGCCGCGGTGATCAGCTCCGCATCCGCGCCGGCGGACTCCGCCAACGCGGCGCTCTGCAGCGCGTGCTCGAGTTGCGTCACCGGCTCGCCGCTGTACATCCTGCCGCCGTCGCGCTCGTACAGCGCGCAGATATCGGGGATCGTCAGCGCCATCGAACGATCATCGAAGTCAACAGGGGCGAATGCCCGCTTACCATGGCAGCGAATAGGTCTTGAGGTTGGTAAAGCTCTTCATCGCTTCCTGGACCCCTTCCTTGTAACCGAGGCCCGAGTCCTTAATGCCGCCGAAAGGCGTGAGCTCCAGGCGGTATCCGGGGACCTCGCGCACGTTGACGCTGCCGACCTGAAGCTCGGTGACGAAGCGGGTGATCCAGTCGAGACGGTTGGTGCATACGGCGGACGACAAGCCGTAGTCGGTCGAATTGGCGATGCGTATCGCGTCGTCGATTGCCTTGAACCGAATCACCGGCGACAC
>JALZAO010000132.1 GCA_030948305.1 Pseudomonadota bacterium | reverse complement strand
CAAGTCGTGAGCGCCTCGACTTTCAATTGCGCGCACCGCGGTGAGCAAGGCTGGCGCGGTAATCTCGGAGATCGGAAGGTCGCCGAGCTCCGGGAACAAATTACTCTCGAGCCGACGTAACACGTCAGCCGCATGCTTTGCTGTCCAGAGCGTGGATTGCTTGCCGTACCACTCGCGGGCTACAGCCTCGAAGCTATTTGCTGCGGCCTGCTGCTTCTGGTGCTTCTCTGTCTGTCGCTGAACGCTCGGATCGATGCCGTCCTTGAGTAGCTTTCGCGCTTCGTCGCGCTTGTCACGCGCGGCGCGGATCGAAACGTCGTCGTACGTCCCAAAGGAAACGCGTTTCTCTTTTCCTTCGAAGCGATATTTCCATCGCCACCACTTCCCGCCGCTCGGTGAAATCTCGACGTACAAACCACCAGCGTCCCATAGACGCGTTGGCGTCGCGCGGGGCTTGGCGTTGTCGATCGTTTTCGCGGTAAGAGGCATGGGGGCAACTCCGTCATCGTTGGGGGCAACCTGACAGAATGTTGCCCCCACTTGCCCCCGGCTGTCAATGGACGGTTGCGGTGCGTCCTGAACCGGAAACGAGCGCCCAATCTGGCCGGGATCACTCATTTTACCTAGGGATAGTCCAGATCGGAAGGATGCTGCTGGACTTAGGAGGATGCTGTTGGACGACCTGACGTTCGATGCTTCTGGCGGAAGGTGTGAGATTCGAACTCACGGCGCCGTTGCCGGCACGCCGGTTTTCAAGACCGGTGCATTAGACCACTCTGCCAACCTTCCTGTTTTCCCGCCGGTTTTCGTCGGGCCACGCCTGCCAAGCTTCGGGACTCGAAAATAATAACATTGCCCCCATGTAGGGCATACCGTACGCGTGGGCGCCCACAGGACACCGGAACGGTTGAAACTCGACGGATTTCTGCTAGTCTAAGCCCCATGCGACGTTTTTCGTCGCCTTGAAGAGGAATCACATGGAACCGCAACTGAAACCTGTTCCTACGGGTAATAGACCGTTCAGCAGCTGGCCGCAGGCTGCCGAGACGACGGTCGTCGTCGAGCAGAGCCAGGTTCTGCGCAATACCTACTGGCTGCTCGCGCTGTCGATGCTGCCGACGATCGCCGGCGCCTATGTCGGCATGTCGATGAATTTTGCCGCGGTGTTTGCAACCTCGCCGATCATGGCGCCGTTGCTGATGTTCGCGGCTATGTTCGGAATGTTGTTTGTCGTCTCCGCGCTTCGCAACAGCGCTTGGGGCGTGCTTGCGATCTTCGGCTTCACCTTCGTCTCCGGCGTGATGCTGGCGCCGATGCTGCAATACGCCGCCGGCTTGCGTAACGGCGGGCAGCTGGTTGCGCTTGCGGGAGGCATGACCGCGGCGGTCTTTGTGGTGATGGCTGCGATCGCAACGATATCGAAGCGGGACTTCAGCTTCCTGGGCAAGTTCCTGTTCGTCGGCCTGATCCTGCTGATCATCGCGTCGCTGGCCAATATTTTCTTCCAGGTGCCGGTCGCCTCGATCGCCATCTCGGCCATCGCGGTCATGATCTTTTCGCTCTATCTGCTCTACGACGTGAGCTCGATCGTGCGCGGGGGCCAGACCAACTACATCATGGCGACGCTGGCGCTGTTCCTCGACATCTTCAATATTTTCGTCAACCTGCTCAACCTGCTGCTCATTTTCACCGGATCGCGCGACTAGGAAGCGAACGCAAGCTGTAAAAAGGGGCGGCGAAAGCCGCCCTTTTTTTGCCCGTTCATCCTTGCTCATCGCTCGAACAGCGCTATCGACTCGACATGAGCGGTATGCGGGAACATGTTGGCGATGCCCGCGGCACGCAGGACGAAACCCTGCACGCCGGTCAGCACCGCAGCATCTCGCGCCAGCGTCGCCGCGTTGCAGGAGACATATACGATTCGCGAAATCTGCGCCGGCAGCGACCTGACCAGGGCGATCGCGCCCTCCCGCGGCGGATCGATCAAGGCCTTGTCCAGCGGCCCGAGGCTGGAGACGCTGTCGGTGGTGGCCTCGAACAGGTTGCCGACCGCGAAGCGCGCCCGTTCAGCGAGCTCGTTCAGCGCCGCGTTCGCTTTCGCCCGCCGCACCAGCGCCGGGCTGCCCTCGACGCCGATGACGGCAGCACCCCGACGTGCGATCGGCAGCGCGAAGTTACCGATCCCGCAGAAGAAGTCCGCGATCCGATCGTCAGGACCCGGATCGAGCAGGCCGATGGCGCGCCGGACCAGCACCCGATTCACTGCAACGTTGACCTGGGTGAAATCGCTGGGCTCGAATTCGAACCTCAGCGCAAAATCCGGCAAATCGTACGAGAGCGTGGATTGCGGAGGAAAGAAGGGCCGGATGCTGGCTGGCCCGGCTGCCTGCAGATAGATATGCACGCCGTGGCCTAGCGCGAAGTCGGTCACCTCCCGCTCGTCGTCCGCCGTCAGCGGCGCCAGATGACGCAGGATCAGCGCCTCGACGCCGTCGCCGATCGCCAACTCGATCTGCGGCAGGCGGTCGCGGATCGATAGCGCGCCGACCAGGATGCGCAGTTTCGGCAACAGCGCCGAGATTCGTGGCGGCAATACCGGGCAGGTTGTCATGTCGGCGACAAAACTGGATTTCTTTTCGTGAAAGCCGACCAGCACGCCGCCCTTCTTGGGCACGTAACGCACCGACAGCCGCGCGCGCTGGCGATAGCCCCAGGCGGGACCGTGGATGGGCGAGAGAAGCTGTTGTGCTCGCAGGCGAGCGATGTGCCACAAGGCGTCCTCGAGCACGCGCTGCTTGACCGCCACTTGCGCCAGCGGCTCGAGGTGCTGAAGACTGCAACCGCCGCACACGCCGAAATGCGGGCAGGGAGGCGCCACTCTTTCGTGGCTGGCCTCGAACAGCCCAGTCATGCGCGCGAGCGCGTAATTCGGCTTGTTGCGGAATATCTCGATGGCGACGCGTTCGCCGATCAGCGCGCCTTCGACGAACATCGCCTTGCCGTCGACGCGCGCGACGCCCCTGCCTTCCTGATCGAGCGCGGAGATGACGACGGTATCCATGACGGCAGCAGTCAACGAAGGCGCCGCGCGAAAGAACACGGTCGGCAAACGAGGGATTGTACCGAATGCGCAAACGCTGCATCGGCCCGCATCCCCGCATTTGCCACCGCGCGTCGGGTAGAATCCGAGCGATGCAAATACTTGCGCTCGATACCTCGACCGAGGTTTGCGCCGTCGCGCTCGGCGACGGCGTGACCTGGCATGAGAAGAGCGAGGTCGCCGGCCAGCGTCATTCCGAGCTGCTGCTGCCGATGATCCGGGCCGTACTCGCCGACGGAGGCGTGACCCTGAAGCAGATCGACGGCATCGCGTTTGGCGCCGGCCCGGGATCCTTTACCGGATTGCGCATCGCTTGCGGCGTCGCGCAGGGTCTCGCCCTGGGGGCCGCGCTGCCGGTCGTGGGAGTATCGACGCTCGAGGCCATTGCAGAAACGCGGCGCGAACACGCCGGCGGCGACCGCATCGTCGCGGCGTTGGATGCGCGCATGCGCGAGGTCTATGTCGCAGCCTATGAACGCGACTCCGGACGCTGGCGTGAAGTAATCGCTCCGCTGGTCGTCGCGCCCGATACCGCGCCCCTGCCTGACGGTCGCGGATGGATAGGCGCCGGCGGCGGGTTTGCGGCGTACGCGTCGCTGTGCGAGCGCTATGGTGCGGCTCTGTCCGAATGTGACGGCGCGGTCGTCCCCAGCGCGAGCGCCGTCGGCACCCTTTCGTTGCCGCGCTTTGCCGCCGGGGAAGGTGTGCCTGCGCGCGACGCGGCGCCGTTTTATGTGCGTCACCGCGTGGCGCTGACCATCGCCGAACGCGCGGCGGGAATGCGTCAGTGAGTCCGCGGTGAGCGCCTTGGTGACCATACCCCCGGCGCCCCTGGGCGCTTCCGCCACGCTCTGGCGACCGATGCAGGAACCCGACCTGGCAGCGGTTGCCGCGCTCGAAGCCCAGGCCCATCCCGCGCCGTGGACGGCTGGAAATTTTTGCGACGCGCTCGCCGCCGGTTACAGCACCGTCGTCGGTGAAGCCGACGGCGTCATCGTCGCCTACGGCGTGCTGATGATGGGGCCGGGCGAAGCGCAAGTTCTCAACCTCACGGTCGCGCCGCAGGCGCGAAGGCGCGGTCTGGCGCGCGCCTTGCTGCGCCGATTCCTCGACGACGCTCTGCGCCTCGGCGCCGAACAATGCTTTCTGGAGGTTCGCCTCTCGAACGCGGCGGCGATCGCTCTTTACCGTGCGGAAGGATTTGTCGCCGTCGCGCGCCGGGCAGGCTACTATCCCGCCGCCGATGGTGCCGGCGCACGCGAGGACGCGCTGGTGTTGCGCCGCGGCGTGCGCTCGAGCGCCGCGAGCCACGCAAGCCGCGATCACCGTGGCTGAACGGATCGACATCCTGCAAGAGCTCGGGCTGACGCCGGTCTGGCGCTTGCGCGAGCGATACCGCAGCGACGGCGGGCCGATCGCGCCGCATGCCGTGACAGAGCCGCCCCACGCCGTGAACAAGGCGTCGCAAGCCGACGCGGTGAGCGATTCGCCGCACAGAGTGAACGAGGCGCCGCAAGCCGATCTGCAGCATCGCGCAACACGGATCGCGATGCTCGATTGGGCGCACTTCGCGGCAGACGTCTCCGCGTGCACGGCGTGCGGCCTCGCTCGCACCCGGAACAAGGCGGTGCCCGGCGTCGGCGACCAGCGCGCCGACTGGCTTTTTGTCGGCGAGGCGCCCGGCGCAGAAGAGGATGCGAAGGGCGAGCCTTTTGTGGGACAGGCCGGGCGCCTTCTCGACAGCATGCTTGCCGCGCTTGGAATGAGCCGGGTCAAAGCGGTCTATATCGCCAACGTGCTCAAGTGCCGTCCACCCGGAAACCGCGCTCCCACGCCGTCGGAAGTCGAGTCGTGCCTTCCTTATCTGGATCGTCAGATTGCCCTGATCCAGCCGAACCTCATCGTTGCGTTGGGCAAGAGCGCGGCAACGACGCTGCTGCACGCGGAGGCGACGATCGCCAGCCTTCGCGGGCGAGTTCATCGCTACAAGGGCGTTGCCTTGATCGTGACGTATCATCCGGCGTACCTGCTGCGCAACTTGCCCGACAAAGCGAAGGCGTGGGAAGATCTGTGCCTCGCGCGGGCGACCTTGCGCGGCATAATGGACGCAGGCCTCTTGCAAACCCCGGGGCAGGTCCCAACCTGACAGGCCGCGGGCAACTTTGCCTTCGTGCGCTGGCCCTCTACGGAGAAATCACATCATGCGCAAGCTATTCGGACCTCTCGCGGGATTTTTTGCTGCGGCTTTGGTGGCGTCGTTCCTGTCCGGATGCGGCTACAACGACCTTCAACGCCAGGACGAGCAGATCAAGGCCGCGTGGTCCGAGGTCATCAATCAGTATCAGCGGCGCGCCGACCTGGTGCCGAACCTGGTCAATACCGTC
>JALZAO010000131.1 GCA_030948305.1 Pseudomonadota bacterium | reverse complement strand
GCTTGAAATGCAGCGCGTGCAGCGACGCGCCCTGGACGGGGATCCACACTTCCTCGAATGGCTGATCGAACTGGAAACGGTAGTCGGCCGCCAGTGTCGACGCAGGAAGGATTATTCGCTCCTGTGTCAAGTAAAGCAGGCCCAAGGCGCCGGCATAGCCGAGCGCGACCAGCGCAGCGAGGATCACCGCAGCAGCACGCGCCCAGCGGGGCAGGAGCTTCGGCATCGATTCGCTTATACGCAATAAACGCTTGCGTGGATGAAATGCTCGCTCGGGATCATTGGAGTAAGCTGCTGTCCTTGGAACATCAGCGAAGTGGACATGCTAAGGAGATCTCGAAACGCGCTTGGCATGCTCGCATCCATGCTCGTCGCGGGCAATGCCTTTGCGGTGAGCAAGGAAGCCCAGGAGTTCATCAGTATCCAGAGAAAGATGGCGCCGGACCAATGCCAGCTGCAGCGCCTGAGCAGTCAGGCGGCGGCGGCGCAGCGCGCCGGCGACGGGAGCAAGCGTATCGAGCTCGACCGGCGGATGGAAGCGGTCGTCAAGCGCCTCCAGGCCAAGCAACCGCGGCTCCAGGAATTGGCGAAGTATGTTCAGGCACCGTCGCCCGATTATCAAGCGGTGATGCAGCAGACCATCGACCTCAGAGCGAAGTGCAAATTTTGATTTTGCGACGGGCGGGGAGCGTCGGCGCCGCAGCGTTTATGTCGCAGCGCCAATGAGCTTGGTCGTTTGGTAGCCCGCGCTTGCGGCGACGGCGGTGACGAAGGCGCCCCATGCAATGTCGACCAAGGACAGCGCCATCGGCCAGCTCTTCAGTGTCGCCAGATTGCTCAGATCGTACGTCGCGTAGGCCAGCGCGCCGAGCAGGGCGCCCAGCAGCGCCGCCTTGCCGGGAGATGCGGCGGCGAGCGCCGGCGAGATGCAGAAAATGACGATGCCCGCGGCGTAAATGGCGTAGAAAGTCACCGCCGCCGGCCAATTCGGCTGGGCGAGCAACAGCGCGCCCAGCTGGGACTGGTAATAATCCTTGGCGACCCATCCCAGCCAGACGAAGTCCAGACAACAGAATACGATCAACGTCGTCGCGTACGCGACAAGCATCCGGATCATCGGAGTCCTCGATAGTTTTGAGCGTGCTTTAGCGAGGCATCGAGCGGATCGAGACCGGACCCGCCGCGAGGTTCAACCGCTCTCCGGTATCGACCAGCTTGCCGTCCCGAACCGCGAAGACAGCGATGGCTCTCTCGACATCCATTTGCAACAGGATCTGCTTGCTGTCCTGACTGAAAACGACTCCTTGCGCGGCCTCGGCGCCCGCGACCTCGTTGATCTTGTTTGCCCACCCGTCCTTGATTTCGAACAGCAGCAGCTTGCCGATCTTGTTGCGGCCGGAGTTATCGGTGGTCAGATTCGACCCTGCCATGCATGACACCGCGATCCACCGGCCGTCCGGAGAAATGGCCACGCCCTCCGGCGTCGAAGGGACCGAAATCTGCTGCACCGCGCGGAACGGGCGCTTCGACACGTCGACCAGCGTCACCACGTCGGCGTCGCCGGCGGTGCGGCCGACGAGGCCCAGCATGCCGGTGACGCCGGTGTTGCCGATCACCGCCCACTTGCCGTCGCTCGACACGTCGATCGCGTACGGCGTCACGCCGGTCGAGATCTTTTCGGTGGTGAGCTTCACCGACGTGCCATCGATGCTCAAGACGGCGGCGCCATTTTCGTCGCGCTGCGCGACGATCGCGGCCTTGCCGTCGTGAGTAAAGGAAATGCCCGAGAGACGCTTTTCGCCGACCTTGACCTGGTCGAGCAGCTTGACGTTCTTGCCGTCGATGCCGAGCACCTTGACCGTGCCGTCGTGCGCCGCGGCGAGCAGCAGCGTGCCCTCGCGATTGATCGACAACCCATTAGGGTGGCCGCCGACGTCCACCTTGCCGATCAGGCGGGGTGGCGAAGCTTCGATGTCGACGACCTGCACGAAGTTGCCGAACAGCTCTTTTTTGGCGGCGTAATCGTAGCGCGTCGGTGCGGCGACGATGGCCAGCTTGCCATCCGGGGTGACGGCGACGGCTTGCGGCGGCCCCTGCACCGTGTGCTCGAGACCTTCTACGGTTCCCTTGATGACCGGCGGAAACGTCGATGCGTCGATGACGACCAGACTGTCCGAGGGCGCGGGTTCGGGAAAAGTCGCCCGGCCATCGACGCGAACGAACTTGCCGTCCTGTGCCGAGACGATGATGTCGGCGCACAGCGCCGCCGGCGATGCAACGATGCTAACGCACAGCAACACCCCGGCGGGGATGCTCGATCGGAACGAATGCATTGCGGTCCTCCTTATGGTTGTGTATGTGCTGCTTACTCGGCGGTGATGCCCGCACTCTTGACCACGTTGGCCCATCGCGCGAGATCGCTCTTGATAAGCGCGCCGAATTGCTCGGGCGTGCTGGTGACAGGCTCAAGGCCTTGGCTCGAAAGCGTCTCCCGCATTTCAGGCGTATTCAGAATCTGCGTGATGTCCTGGTTGAGCTTGGCGATGATGTCCTTGGGCGTCGCAGCCGGCGCGAGCAACCCGTACCAGAAATCGACGTCGAAATCGGGATATCCGGATTCGGCGAATGTGGGAACGTCGGGCGCAACGCGCGAGCGTCTCGGTCCTCCGACGGCGACTGCATTGATCTTACCCGCCCTCACTTGCGGCAGCACCGCGTGCAGGGCGTTGAACATGATCGAGACGTCCCCCGAAAGCAGGCCGGTGATTGCCCCGGCCGAGCCCTTGTACGGAACATGCAGCATGTCGATTCCCGTCGTCGACTTGAAGAGCTCAGTGGCGAGGTGCTGCGGCGTTCCGACACCGGGCGATCCGTACGCAAGCTTGCCCGGGTTGCCTTTGGCGTAGGCGACGAGTTCCCTGAGCGTGCGCGCGGGGACTGCGGGGTTGAGCGTGACCGCCATCGTTCCGACTGCCATTTTCTCGACCGGAGCCAAGTCCCTGATCGGATCGTAGGGCACGTTCCGATACAGACTGACGGTCATCACCAGCGTGTTCGCGGTGATCAGCAAGGTGTAGCCATCGGGCGCCGCCTTCACGACCATGTCGGTGCCGATGTTGCCGCTCGCGCCCGGGCGGTTGTCGACGACGACCGGCTGCCCCCATCGTTCCGACAGCTTCTGCCCGACCGTGCGCGCAAGGATGTCCATGCCGGTCCCGGGAGTGAACGGGACGATGATTTGCACCGGTCTGCTCGGATACGGCTGGACGCTCTTCGACGGCGCCTGCGCCGATACGTTGCACGCGAGCAATCCGACACCACCGAGCGCCAGGATCCCCTTCATCGATTTCAGGAAACATCTCATCGCTTCCTCCTGCGTGTCGCACAGACGCTCGCGAATTTTAGACACGACGCCGCGGCCGCGCTGAATTGCGCTGGCTCGCACTCACTTGCGCTCACCTGCGATCACTTGAGTTCTCGCAAGTGTTTCGCGGTGGTATCCGGCGATGCGTTTGTAGCCGTCGGAAAGCGCGGCAAGCTCCTCCGGGCTGATGACATCGTCGATCCGCGCGAAGGGCTTATCTCCGGTGCGCTCGAAGACTTCTCGCAGGATCGCATCCGGCGGATTCGAGCGATTGGCCTTGACCACGCCAGCCGTCGCTTCGAGACGCGCACTTTCATAGGCCTTAAGCGCGCTCGCGACGTCGCTGTGCGTGCAGAGGCAATCCGCCAAAGATCGCGCATCGAGAATTGCCTGTCCGGCACCGTTGGATCCGCGAGGATACATCGGGTGCGCGGCGTCGCCCAGAAGCGTGACCCGGCCGTCACTCCACCACGGGAGCGGGTCCTGGTCGATCATGGGAAATTCCAGAATCGTATCGGCGGCGCGAATGAATGCCGGAACGTCGAGCCAGTCGAAATGCCAGTCCTCGTAGGCGCCAATGAAGTCAGCGAGCGCGCCGCGGCGGTTCCAGTCACGCTGCGCATGTCTTGGCGTTGCGAGCTCCGCGACCCAGTTGACCAGCTGACGGCCCTTGGCGTCGACGCGATCGCGAATCGGATAGATCACGAGCTTGCCGGTCGCGAGCCAGCCGGCGCGGATCATGCTGGCGCCCGACAGTATCGGCTCCCACACCGTGACTCCGCGCCACATGTTAACGCCGGAGTACAAAGGTTCGCCTTCATGCGGGTGCAACTGTTTGCGGATGATCGAGTGCAGGCCATCGCAGGCAATCAGCACATCGCCTTCCCGCTCGATCGGTGCGGTGCCGGTCGCAACGTCGACAAGCCTGGCGCGCACCTCTCCCGCGGATTGCTCGAAGCCGACGCACTTGCAACCTGCGTGAAAGCGATCCGGGCTGACTCGCTGCCTGAACGTTTCGAGCAGCAGTTGCTGCAGATCGCCGCGATGAATCGAGAATTGCGGCCAATCGTAGCCGGCGTAGCGGCCCGCGGGCTCGCCATAGATGCGCTGACCGAAGCGATTGAAGAAAACCGACTCGCGCGTGGTAACGGCGAGACGGGTCAGCGAGTCTTCCAGACCGAGACGGCAGAGTACCCTGGATGCATGCGGAAGGACGTTGATGCCCGCGCCAATCGGCCTGATCTCGCTCGCCGATTCATAGATATGCGATGGGATGCCGGCCTCGTGCAAAGTCAGCGCCAGAGTCAGACCGCCGATGCCGGCGCCAACGATAATCGCTTCCATGCCGAATGTTTCGTCCGCCTGGCGGGATCGTGTTGCTGCACAAGACTATCGCACGGGCGCGACGTTTTTGCACGCTGCAGCCGCGCCGCCATCGTTCCGTGACGGCCCGCGTCCCGCCGTCCTAATTACCACTGCATCAAGGATTGCTCTAAACTCGCGAAACAACGGCGGTGCGTCGATTTGCGGTCATGGAAAGCGCCTTGTTTCATGTTTCATGCGCTGGCGAAAGGAGAAAAGCGATGCTGAGCTTGCGATTGCCCCATTCCACCTGGTTTGCGCTCGCGATCGCGGGCGTGATGTTCTCTGCGCATAACTGCTTTGCGGCGGCGGGACAGCCCGTCTACTACGGCGTAACGCGCGGCGCTCATCCGCACGATGTCGCGGCGGCGCCGGTGCCAGGCGGCCCGGTGTTTTACACCGCGCAGCCCACGGGCAAGCTCGGCGTGCTCGACCCTGCCAGCGGCAAGGTCGAAGAGATCGCGCTCGGTCAGCGCTCGGCGCCGCACGGTGTGATCGTCGGGCCCGACGGCGCCGCATGGATCACCGACGGCGGCCAGAACGCGATCGTGCGTTACGATCCGAAGACACGCCAGGTACGCGTGTGGCCTCTTCCCGCAGACACCGGCTATGCCAATCTCAACACGCTGACTTTCGACCAGCGGGGTCGCGTCTGGTTTACCGGACAGAGCGGATACTACGGCCGTCTCGACCCGGCAAGCGGCGAGGTGAAGGTGTGGAAAGCGCCGCGCGGCAGCGGTCCGTACGGCATCGCGACCAC
>JALZAO010000130.1 GCA_030948305.1 Pseudomonadota bacterium | reverse complement strand
CAGCAATACGATAAACGCGAAAATCGCGAATGCGGTCCACAGCAGCCAGCGGCCAAGCCTGCGCATGCGGCTAGCCTCGCGGGCGCAGCATGGCGAACACGGGCGAGGTTTCCGGACGGATGCCGCGCCACAGGACGAAGCTTTCCGCCGCCTGCTCGATCAGCATGCCGAGGCCGTCTGCCGTTCGCTCCGCGGACTGGACAGACGCCCAGCGGAGGAACGGCGTGGGCACATCGGCGTACACCAGGTCATAGGCGAGGCCGCCGGGCGCGAAAGGCCGGCGCGGCCAGAGGTTTTCCGGGACGTCGCCGTTGACGCCGATGCTGGTGGCGTTGATCACCAAGTGGAACTGCCTGCCGCTCAAGTGAGCCGATGACCTCGCGGCGACCGGCCCGTGTTGTGCAAATGAAGTCGCGAGCTCGGTGGCCCTGCGCTCGGTGCGATTGATGACGACCACGCTCCGCGGTGCCTGCGCCAGCAGCGGGCCCAGGATTCCGCGCGCCGCGCCGCCGGCTCCGAGCACGAGCACATCGCGGCCGGCGATCGACTCGTGCAGGTTGTGTGTCAGGTCGCGCATCAATCCGACGCCATCGGTATTGTCCGCGTACCAATGATCGACGCGCCAGGCCAGCGTGTTGCAAGCCTTCGCTTCTTCGGCACGCGGGCTCTTCTCTCTTGCCAGCGCATACGCCTCGAGCTTGAACGGCACCGTGACGTTGAGGCCGCTGCCCCCCTCGGCTGCAAAGCGCTGCACGGTCGCAAGGAACCGGTCGAGCGGCGCGAGCAGGCGCTCGTAGCTCATCTGCTGGCCTGTGGCCCGAGCAAACGCGCGATGGATCAGCGGCGACTTGCTGTGCGCGACGGGGTTGCCGATGACGGCATAACGATCCATGAAGCGGGCTTAAGGTCGGAGATTCAGCGAAACAGCGCGGTTGGAATCGGTAAACTGCGGCTGGTGCGGTGCGGCGTGACCGGCGTCTCGCCTTGTCGGACATCACTGCGACGTCAACGCATCGCCGGGCGAGAAGCTCCACGTTCGGGTGATGTAGAGGATATCGGTATCGCGGCTGATGTTGGGCGGAAACGCAGCGTAGGGCCCTCCCATCTCGACGATCCGGACCGCGGCGAGGTCGAGGATTTTCTGTCCGGAGGTGCGGTCGACGACGACGGTTTCGATGCTGCCGTTGGCACGAATCCCCACCGTCAGCAACAGGCTGCCATAGAGCTTTTGCGCGCGCGCGGCCTCCGGATAGTTGCGGTTGCCGATGCTTTCGACCTTGAGCCGCCAGTCCTCTACGTAGCGCGCGAAGCGATATTCTTCGGCGCGCGCACCGACAAAACGCCGCTTCGGACGCTTCTGGTACGCATCCATGTCCTTGGCGATCTGCGCTTCCAGCCGCATCGCTTCCAGCGTTCGCTGCATCATGTCGGTCGAGGTCGGCAGCTCGGTCTTGTCCGGCGCCGCGTTGGGCGTCGGCTGCGGCGTAGCGAGGGACGCCGCCGATTTGAGCTGAGTCAACATTTCCTGGCTTTTCTTTTCCAGCGTCTCGACCTTCAGCGTGGCGACCGCGAGCTCGGTCGTCGCATTGTCCTTGGGCAGCGCGGGCAGCGGCGTTTTGGCGCGGCGTTTGGCGTCGGTGTTGCCGCCGCCGTCGAGGTGCGCCTGCGCCAGGATGTCGGCCTTGGTCGGCTTGGACACCGATTTGGCATTGACCAGGGCCACTTCGAGGGGCGATGCGTTACGGTCGAATTTGCTCAAGTCGATCGGGGCGAACCGAATGGCGAGGACGATCGCATGCAGCAATATCGAGCCGAAAATCGCCCACAGGAGCAGACGATTGACGGGCGCCCGGTCCTCGGTGAGGAACGACAGCGACACGGTGCGCGGTTCCGGTGTGGGCAGCACCCGTACGCGAGGGCGCGCGGCGGTCTTCTTGGCCGGTGGAGCTTGGGGCGCGGCCGGTGCGACTGCCACTACGCGTAGACGGGGGCTCTTGGTAGCCTTGGGCATGACATTAGTATATATCCGGCCGTAAATCCTTGTTTTTCGGCCCCCGGGCCCGTTGGGAGGCTGGCCTGGTGGATGCCTCAGGCGGCGCCGATGAAACGCGCCTCGAGGGTCGCCTCAAGGAGGTCGATGCGACCGACTCCGACGCGCACCCGCGTCCCGGGCGTCAGCGTCGGCATGTCGGGGGCCCGAACATACAGCGGAAGCGCGTCGAAGCGGACCAGATTTTCGCGAACGACGGTCGCCTCGCTCTCGGCGACATTTTCCTGCTGCAACCAGCGCAGGCACCAGTAGTGCTCCATCTGGCTCTGCAGCTCGGCGTACTGCGAATACGTCAACTCGAAATCCGCCATGATGGCGAACAGCTCCGCGTCGCCCTCGGCGTAGGCCGGGGGGGCACCGTCGAGAACCGCGAGAAGCTGCCGCTGATTGACCAGATCGCTGTAGCGGCGCAGCGGCGAGCTCGCCCATAGGTATTGCGCGACGCCCAGACCTTGGTGCGGCTCCGGCTTGGTGCTCATGCGCACTTTGCCCATCTGCTGGGTCCGATAAAGCCCGGGCACGCCGGCGTCGACCAGTATCTTTCCCCAGCTGCTGTTGACGTGGATCATGAGCTCGGCGATCAGCTTGTCTAGCGGCGACCCGCGCGCCCGCGGCACGATCGTAACGCGGCCATCAGGCGTCGCGTCCCAGTCGACCAGGAAGCTGTAATCCACGCGCGTGACGTCCGCCTTGCCGCGGCGCTCTTCCAGCTTCTGAGCCAGCCGCCACAGCGCTCGCAGCTCGTCACTCCATTCCGGATCCGACGGTGATGCGGGAGAGGCAAAGCACTCGCTTATCGCGTCGAGACGAAGATTGGCGGCGATCGGCACGCGCTCGGCTTTTGTCGACTGCCTGACCACCACCCCGTCGTGCGTCGTCTCGACATAAAGCGAAAGCGCCTCCGGGGCAGTGCCGGCGGCAAGCGTAAAGCGGCCGATCACCGTCTCGGGAAGCATGGTGATCTTGCGCCCGGGCATGTACACGGTGGACAGTCTCGCCCGTGCAATCGCGTCCAGCGGCGAGCCGCGAGCGATCGCCAGCGCCGGCGCGGCGATGTGAATGCCGATCTCCAGGTTTCCGTTGGCGAGACTTCGCACCGAGAAGGCGTCGTCGATCTCGGTCGTCGACGCGTCGTCGATCGAAAACGCGCGCACCGCCGCGAGCGGCAGGTGCGCCGGGGCGGGCGAGTCGTCCACCACAGGAAAATCGGTCCCGCGCGGAAAGGCGTCGAACAGAAAGCGATTGAAGTGGTAATCGTGGGTGGAAGGAATCGCGCCGCAGGCGGCAAGCAGCGCCAGCGGGTGGGTCCGCGCGGCCTCACACGCGACGGCCAGCGCGCGCGTTTCGAGCGCGAGCTTGTCGGGCTTGTAGAGCAGCATCGGCAATTTTTCGCGAAAGCCCGGCGGCAGACGGTGCGCCTGCAACTCGGATGCGTACGCCGCTACTTCCTCCAACTCGCGCCGTTTTCGCTCGACGCCGGCGCGCGCCGCCCGCAGCGCCTCGGCGGGGGCAGCCTTGTAACGCCCCTTGCCCTTCTTGTAGAAATGCATCGGCGATGCGTGCAGCCGCAGCGCCAGCGCCGCGGCCTCACTCGGCGCGGGCGCCCGGCCGAAATACTCCGCCGCCAGCTCGGCGAAGCCGAACTCCGTCTCGCCGCTCACCTCCCACAGGAAGTCGGGATCGATCCCAGCGGCGATCGCTTGCGCATCGGCGAGCAATATCGACGGCGCCGGGCCGGCGAAACGCAGCAGCACGTTCGCGGCCTTGATCTTCAACCGTTTGCCGGAAATCGCTTCGACGTGCAGCGAGGTATCGTTATCGGCGAGGACGGTGCCGGCCTTGAACGCGCCGTCGTCCTCGAAAAAGACATGCATGGAAGCGAAACTGCGAGGGAGGGAGGCGCGAATTATACCGTAGCGTCAACCCGCTTCATGGCGATTGCGCGGTGGCGCGCTTTGCTTCAGCATGTCGCTTTCGATCAGCGGTTGACGATCATGTCGATGCAATTTCGCCGCCTCGGCGACAGCGGTCTCGAAGTGTCGGAGATTTGTCTCGGGACGATGATGTTCGGCGATCGCACCGACGCCGCAACCTCGCAACGCATCATCGCGTCGGCGTTCGACGCCGGCGTCAATTTCATCGATACCGCGGACGTGTATGTCAAGGGCGCGTCGGAGTCGATCGTCGGTCCCGCCATCGCGGCGAATCGGCGCCGCTGGATCCTTGCGACCAAGGCCGGCAACGTGATGACAGAGGCGCCGCACGACGGCGGCCTGTCGCGTAGATGGGTGATGCAGGCCTGCAACGACAGCCTGAAGCGGCTCGCCACCGACTACATCGACATCTACTACCTGCATAAGGACGACACCGAGACCCCGCTGTCGGAGACCATCGAGGCGATGGGCGACCTCATTCGCGCCGGCAAAATCCGCTATTTCGGCGTGTCCAATTATCGCGGCTGGCGCATCGCCGAAGTCGTCGGCGTATGCGCCGATCTGGGCGTGCCGCAGCCGGTCGTGTGCCAGCCCTACTACAACGCGATGAATCGCGGGCCCGAGGTCGAAATTCTCCCCGCCTGCGATTATCACGGCATCGGTGTCGTGCCCTACAGCCCCCTCGCACGCGGAATCCTGACCGGCAAGTATCCGCCCGGCGCCGCGCCGCCGGCGGACTCGCGGGTCGGACGCAAGGATCGGCGGATGATGGAAACGGAATTTCGCGATGAATCGATCGCGATGGCGCAAACGATCAAAGCGCACGCCATAAGGAAAGGACTCACGGCGACCCAGTTCGCGGTGGCGTGGGTGCTGCGCAACCAGATCGTGAGTTCGGTGATCGCCGGGCCGCGCACCTTCGAGCAGTGGACCGATTATCTTTCCGCGGTCGGCAAGGTCCTCGACGCGGAGGATGAAGCACTGATCGATTCGCTGGTACCTCCGGGCCATCCATCGAAGCCCGGCTACAACGATCCGCAGTATCCTTTTTTCGGCCGTATCGTTTAGCGAGGAATTCTTTCCGCGCGGCAAGCAGCCGCGATCTCAGCGCTCGTTGAGGATTCCGTGCGGTACATGGCCGGTGGCGACGTGCCTGGCCGCGGACTCGATGTGCGTGTGCTGATCGTCGAAGAAGATATCGGCGCCGAACGCGCGCAGGAACTCTCCCTTGTCGAGGCCGCCCAGAAACAGCGCCTCGTCGATGCGGATGTTCCACGCGCGCAGCGTACGAATGACACGCTCGTGTGCCGGCGCGCTGCGAGCGGTCACCAGAGCGGTTCGGATCGGGCTCTGGTCGGCTGCAAAGTCGGACTGGATCCGGTGCAGCCCGGCCAGGAATTCCTTGAACGGCCCGCCCGAAAGCGGCTGCAGGGCTGCGTCCGTTTCGCTTTGCGAAAACGCCGCCAGCCCGCTCTTCTGGTACACGCGCTCGGCTTCGTCGGAAAACAACA
>JALZAO010000129.1 GCA_030948305.1 Pseudomonadota bacterium | reverse complement strand
GCCGCGGCGTGCGTCGCTGCGGGCATCGGCCGCGATCGGATCGTGCTCGATCCCGGTTTTGGCTTCGGTAAGACTGTGGAACACAACCTCGCCTTGCTGCGGCGGTTGGCGGAGATCGCCGCGCTCGGTTATCCGCTGCTCGCCGGGCTGTCGAGGAAGTCGACCATCGGAGTTCTCACCGGCCGCGACGTCGACGACAGGATGGCGGGCAGCGTCGCCGCGGCTCTGGCAGCCGTCGCGCGCGGTGCGGCGATCGTTCGCGTGCACGATGTGCGAGAGACAGTTGATGCGCTGAAGGTATGGCGCGCGGTGCAAGTCGAGTAACCGCGAGCGCACTGATGGCTACAACCTGTTATTACCTCGCGTAGCGGAAATCGAATGGCGATCCAATTCGTGTACCTTCGGATCTTTGCGACTGCACTTCAAGAATAATGATCAAAAAATATTTCGGAACCGACGGCGTTCGCGGTCGCGTAGGTGAGGCGCCAATCACACCCGAGCTCGTGCTGCGCCTGGGTTACGCGGCCGGCCGCGTGCTCGCCGCCGAGTCGGCCGGCCGGCGCGGCGAGACGCCTGCGGTGCTGATCGGCAAGGACACGCGCATCTCCGGTTATCTGATGGAGGCGGCGCTGGAAGCGGGGCTTTCCGCCGCCGGAGTCGACGTCTATCTCTCCGGCCCATTGCCGACGCCTGCGGTCGCGTATCTGACGCGCGCGTTGCGGCTGTCCGCGGGTATCGTCATCAGCGCCTCGCACAATCCCTTCGAAGACAACGGCATCAAATTCTTCTCGGCGACGGGCACCAAGCTGCCCGACTCGGTCGAGCACGCGATCGAGCACAGCATGAGCGAGCCTCTCGTCTGCGTCTCATCGGCCGAGCTCGGCAAGGCGTTTCGTGTCAACGATGCCACGGGTCGCTACATCGAATTCTGCAAGGCGACTTTTCCCAACGAGCTCGATCTGAAGGGCGTCAAGCTGGTAGTCGATTGCGCACACGGCGCCGCCTATCACGTCGCGCCGCCGGTGTTTCACGAGCTGGGCGCCGAGGTGATCGCCATCGGCAACGATCCCGACGGTCTCAACATCAACGCCGGCGTCGGCGCGATGCATCCGGAGTACCTGCAGGCGGCGGTCAAAGAGCACCGCGCCGATCTCGGCCTTGCGCTCGACGGCGACGGTGACCGCTTGGTGATGGTCGACGCCCACGGGCGGTTGTACGACGGCGACCAGTTGCTCTACGTGATCGCGAACGACTACTTACGTCGGGGCTCTATGGCGGGAGGAGTCGTCGGCACGCAGATGAGCAATCTCGGTTTGGAGCAGGCGTTGTCGCGAAGCAAGATCCCGTTCGCGCGGGCACCGGTCGGCGACCGTTACGTGCTGGAAACCATGCAGCAGAAGGGCTGGATCCTAGGCGGCGAAAACTCCGGGCACATCATCTGTCTCGACAAGCACACAACCGGCGACGCCATCGTCGCCGCGCTCGCCGTCCTGCGCGCACTGTGCGAGCAGAAAACGACGTTGGCCGCGGCCACCGCCGACGCGGCGTTGTTTCCGCAACGGCTCATCAACGTGCCGATCCGCAACGGCTTCGACTGGAAAGCGAGCGATGCCATCCGCCGGGCGGAGCAGGACGCAGTCGTCATGCTCGACGGATCCGGCCGTGTCCTGCTGCGTCCCTCCGGAACCGAGCCTGTGCTGCGTGTCATGGTCGAAGCGCGCGAAGCCATCGTCGCGGAACGTTGCGCACAAGGCATCGCCGACGTGGTGGCCAAGGCAGCGGCGTGAGCCCGCGGCGAGGGCCCCCGCGCACGAAGTGCGTGGGGATCGCGCGTGGCGAATCGACGCTTGAGGCCGACACGCGACGTCTCCAGTCGCACCGCCGGTGCAAGGAGGCCGAGGCGTGAGCCCGCGGCGAGGGGGCCGCGCGCACAAAGTGCGTGGGGATCGCGCGTGGCGAATCGACGCTTGAGGCCGACGCGCGACGTTTCGAGTCGCACAGCCGGTGCAAGGAGGCCGAGGCATAGTTGATCGTCGTTCCCGCGAAAGCGGGAATCCAGTGTCGTTTGATCCACGCCACTAGCGCAAACAGAATCTCGTCTGCGCCACCGGTATAATTCCGCACATGGTCGCCGTCCTGCATTCCGCGCCAGAGGTCGCAGCGCCCGAGGCGCTCGCCGCGTGGACCGAACGCGTGGGAGAAGGTTTCACGCCCGACGAGCGCGTCAAGCTGCTCGCGACGCTGGACGCCGCACGATCGCTCTACGGTGATCGGTGCGCATCCGACGGCGAGCCGTGGCTCGATCGCGCGCTCGGTACCGCCGCGATCGTTGCCGGGCTCAAGCTCGATATCGATTCGGTATGCGCTGCCGTGATGATCGGCGCGCCGCATTCCGACGCCTTCGACGCGGAGGCCTTCGGTGCGCGCTTCGGTGCCGAAGTCGCGCAGTTGGTCAACGGTGTCGCGCGCATGGGCGCGATCAAAGCGATCCCGGGTGACGCGCCCGCGCACGATCGCGACGCGCACTCGGAAAGCCTGCGCAAAATGCTGCTGGCGATGGTCGGCGACATTCGTGTGGTGCTGATCAAGCTTGCGGAGCGTACGCAGGCGCTGCGCTACCTGGTTTCTCACAAGGGCGCGGCGGCCGCGCAGGCGGCGCGCGAGACGCAGGACTTGTTCGCGCCGCTCGCCAATCGGCTCGGCGTATGGCAGCTCAAATGGGAGCTGGAGGATCTCAGTCTGCGCGCGCTCGAGCCGGAGACCTACAAGCAGATCGCCAAGCTCCTCGACGAGCGTCGGCTCGACCGCCAGCAGTACATCGAGGAGGTGAAGGCGACACTCAAGCGCGAGCTTGCCGCCGCAGGCGTGACTGCCGAAATCTCCGGCCGGCCGAAGCATATTCACAGCATCTGGACCAAGATGCGCCGCAAGCAGGCCGGCATCGATGAGCTGTACGACATCCGTGCGGTGCGCATCCTGGTCGACGAAGTCAAGGATTGCTACACCGCGCTCGGTCTCGTGCATAACCTGTGGACGCCGATGGTGAAGGAATTCGACGACTACATCGCCAGGCCCAAGGCCAACGACTACCGCTCGCTGCACACTGCCGTCATCGGTCCGGAGGGCAAGCCGCTCGAGGTGCAGATTCGCACGCACGAAATGCACCGGCATTCTGAATACGGCGTTGCCGCGCATTGGCGCTACAAGGAAGGGGCGCGCGGTGTCCGCGGCGACCCGGGTTACGACGAAAAGATCGCCTGGCTGAGGCAGGTGCTCGACTGGAAGGATGCGGTCGCCGATGGAGGCGAATGGCTGCAGCAGTTCAAATCGAGCCTGTTCACGGAAACCATCTATGTGCTGACGCCGCAAGGAAAGGTGGTCGACCTGCCGCGAGGATCGACCCCGGTCGATTTCGCGTACGCGTTGCATACGAGCCTAGGCCATCGTTGCCGCGGAGCGCGCATCGACGGGGCGATGGTGCCGCTCAACACGCCGCTCGAAAGCGGACAGCGGGTCGAGATCGTCGCGCTCAAGCAAACCGGTCCGTCGGTGGGACCGAGCCGCGACTGGCTCAATCCCGACCTTGGCTATGTGGTGAGTCATCGCGCGCGGACCAAAGTCCGGCAGTGGTTCAAGGCGCAGCAGCTCGAGGAGACGATCGCGCATGGACGTTCCATCGTCGAGCGCGAGCTGCAGCGGTCGCGAATGACTGCGCTCAATCTCGAAGCGGTCGCCGACAAAGCCGGCATCGCCACGCTGGACGATTTTTTCGCGGCGGTCGCGCGCGCGGAGCTCAACACGCGAGCGCTGCAGCAGGCTATCCATGCCGCGGCCAAGCCTGACGAAGCGCTTCCCGCCCGTGACGAAGAAGCCACCGTGGTCACGCACCACAGCAAGGCGGCAGGGGCCGGCAGTGGAATACTCATCGTCGGCGTCGATCGATTGATGACGGGCCTCGCGCGATGCTGCAAGCCCGCGCCGCCGGATGCAATCCTCGGCTTTGTCACCCGAGGCAAGGGCATCACCATTCATCGCCAGAGCTGCGGCAACATCGCGCGCATGAAGGAAAAGCAGCCCGAGCGCCTGATCAGCGCCGATTGGGGGACGCCGCGCGACGAAGTCTTTCCGGTCGACGTCGTCGTCGAGGCAATGGATCGTCAGGCGCTGCTGCGCGACATTTCGGAAGTTTTTTCGCGCGAGAAAATCAACGTCACCGCGGTCAACACGCTGTCGCGCAATCTTCAGGCACGCATGTCGTTCACGCTCGAAGTGAGGAGCCTCGATCAGCTCAAGCGCGCGCTTGCGCTGGTGCAGGACGTGTCCGGCGTGCTCTCGGCAGGGCGGCGCTGACGTCGCGTCTTGTACGAGCCTTCGGGCCTGAGCCCGATTACATCTGTAACTACTTCGGTGCCACGGCGGCTATTTCACGCTTCGCTCAGGTGCAAGATTGATGCATCCGCACAAAGGCTTGCGCATCGATAAGCATCGCTGATGATGCTGATTCAAAGTTGTAATTTGCATTGGAGCTGCGGCGACACCATAGTTCTCATTGTGCAGCGCGCCATCCGCGCGTTGCCGGCAACCCAGCGCCCATCCGGCGATCAGGAGCAGCCCATGAGAACCGACCACCCACCTCTTTACGACAACACCTTGACCGGCGTTTTAGCCAGGCTCACCCACGGCATCCTGCTCGACGCGAACCAGCGTGCGCAGCTGGGCGGAGCCAAACGCGCCAACGCATCTGGCGGCTCATTTGCCAACTCATTGGGCACTTCATTTGGCAACGCGTTTCGCAAATCCAGAAGCTGGCTGAGCCGCGTCGATACCTGGTTCTGGAAGCAGGAAATGAAAAGGCGCGAGGCGTTTCTGGCCCAGTCGGCCGACATCTTCGACCTCGAGCGCCGCATGCGCATGCTGGAGCGGGGCCGCAACTAGCGCCGCTCAAAGAAGCAGTGTTATCGCGAGACCCGCCAGGCCGCAAGCCAGGATCACCGGGATCACGCCGACCTTGAATCGGAAGAGCGCAATCGTGGCGGCGGCGCCGATCAGCAGCGAAACCCAGTCGATCGGCGCGCGAAAACCCTGCGGCCACAGCACATGGTAGGCAAAGAACACCGCGAGATTGACGATGACGCCAACCACCGCCGCGGTGATAGCGGACAGCGGCGCGGTGAATCTCAGCTGACCATGCGTCGACTCGACCAGCGGCCCGCCGGCAAGAATGAACAGGAACGAGGGCAGGAAGGTGAACCACGTCACCACCGTCGCGGCAAGTGCGCCGGCCAGAAAAAGATGCTCGGGTCCGAATAGCTCTTTGGTCCAGCCGCCGACGAAGCCGACGAAGGCCACGACCATGATCAAGGGCCCGGGCGTCGTCTCGCCGAGCGCCAGCCCGTCGATCATTTGCGGCGGAGTGAGCCAACCGAAAGTCTCGACCGCCCCCTGGTACACATAGGGAAGCACTGCATAGGCGCCGCCGAAGGTGAGCAGCGCCGCCTTGGTGAAA
>JALZAO010000128.1 GCA_030948305.1 Pseudomonadota bacterium | reverse complement strand
TCGCGTACCTGTTCGATTTGCTGATTCGCTACGTCGAGCGCGTGGTCGTGCCATGGAAAGGGAAAATCTGAAAAAACGGTCTTTGGGGGGCGAAAGGGCTGGTTTCACCGAAGGTCGACGGCTGGACCTCGCCAATAGCCGGTTATCGGCGCAGGGTTGACAGCGACGCCGCCCTTTGCCACGCTCAGCTCATGGTCAACCGCGCGCACTTCCAAAAGCTGGTCGAGCAGGCCCGCAATTTCCCGCCCTTGCCGACGGCCATCGTCTACCCGTGCGACCGCGATTCGCTGCAAATCGCCTTGTCGGGCCAATTCGCGGGCTACCTCGCGCCGGTGCTGGTCGGACCGGAAGCGCGCATCGCGGACGCGGCGGCGCAGGCGGGCCTCGACTTGTCCCGCATCGAGCGGGTCGACACACCGGACGATCCCTTTGCAGCGGCGCAGCAAGCCGTTCTGCTGGCCCGCAACGGGGAGGTCCAGGCCTTGATCAAGGGCAGCCTGTACCCCGACGACCTGATGCGCGCCGTGGCCGCGCCGGACTCGGGCCTGCGTGGCGAGCACCGCCTCACCCATGCCTATTTTGTCGACGTGCCGAACTTCGCGCGTCCGTTCGTGCTCTCCGACGCGGTGCTGAACATCGCGCCGACGCTCGCCGCCAAGCGTGAAATCGTCCAGAACGCGATCGAGCTGGCGCGAGCCGTGGGCATGACCGCGCCGCAGGTGGCAGTGCTGGCCGCGGTCGAAGGCGTCACCGCGGCCCTGCCGGCGACGGCCGACGCGGCCGCGCTTGCCAAGATGGCGATTCAGGGCCTGATCAACGGCGCGGTCGTCGAGGGGCCCATCACCGTCGACAGCGCGCTGTCCGCTGCTGCGGCGCGCATCAACGGTATCGAATCCAAGATCGCCGGCCAGGCCGATGTGCTAATCGTACCCAGCCTCGAATCGGGCGCGATGATGATGCAGATGCTGACCGCCATGTTCGGCGCGCTCGCCGCCGGCGTGGTGCTCGGCGCCAAGATCCCTGTCGTTCTCGCCAGCCGCAGCGATACCATGGAAGTGCGCATGGCCTCCTGTGTCCTGGCGTCGCTGGTTGCCCATTCGATGCCCGTCGTCGAAAAGCAGCCCGCGACTGCCGCCGAAAGCGGCGTTCGCGTCGCGGCCTGAACGGTAGTGCGCGCGTTGCGCGCTGATCGGTGATCGCTGCATGATGGCGCGCTCGTACCGCGCCATGTTCGCCCCATGTCTTCCCTAGCGCCGAAGCTTTTTCCGTTTCTGTCATGGCGCGACCGCATTACGCGCTTGACGCTCCGAGCCGATCTCCTGGCAGGACTGGTCGGAGCGCTGCTCGTTTTGCCACAGGCAGTGGCGTTCGCGACGCTTGCCGGCGTGCCTCCGGAGTACGGCCTGTACGGGGCGATGCTGCCGGCGGTGGTCGGCGCCCTCTGGGGATCTTCGTCGCACCTCGTGTCCGGTCCGACCAACGCCACTTCGCTGATGATTTTCGCGATGCTGGGCGCGCTGGCGACGCCTTTTTCGCCGGACTATATCCGGCTGGTGCTGACCTTGAACCTGATGATCGGCCTGATCAAGCTCGGCTTGGGCGTCGCCCGGCTCGGTGCCTTGGTCAACTTTATTTCAACGACGGTGATCCTCGGCTTCACCGCGGGCGCCGGGCTGCTCATCATTGCCGCGCAGCTGCACAACTTCTTCGGCCTGGCCGTCGCTCAGGAACCGAGCTTCGCCGGAGCGATCTCGACCTTCTTCACTCATCTCGGAGACATAGACCGCTGGGCCGCCGCCGTCGGCGCCGTCACGTTGGTCTCGGCGCTGGTGAGCAAGCGTCTGCTGCCGCGCATACCGTACATGCTCGCCGGCATGATCGTCGGCAGCGCCTTCGCCTACGCTCTGGCGCGCGCCGGCCTGGCGCAAGTGACGACCATCGGTGCGCTGCCTTCCGCCATTCCCGGTCTGTCGCTGCCGGATTTCTCCGCCGGTACCTGGCGCATGCTTGCGCCGGCGGCACTCGCTCTGACCCTGATCGGGCTGACCGAGGCGGTGTCCAGCGCGCGGGCAGTCGCGGCGCGCTCCGGCGAGCGCATCGATGGCAACCAGGAATTCATCGGTCAGGGCCTGGCCAACATCGCCGGCGCGTTCACCTCGTCATACCCGACTTCCGGGTCGTTCAACCGCAGCGGTGCCAATTTCGAAGCCGGGGCGCGCACGCCGCTCGCCGCAATATTCTCCGCCGGATTTCTGCTGCTCGTATTGCTGTTCGTCTCGCCGCTGGCGGCCTACATTCCCCTGGCCGCCATGGCGGCCTTGCTGTTCATGGTCGCCTGGAGCCTGATCGACTTCGACCTCATTCGCGCGACCGTGCGCGCGAGCCGCAGCGAAACGCTGGTGCTCGTGGTCACATTCCTGTCGACCCTGTCGCTGCAGCTCGAATTCGCGATTCTGGTCGGCGTGCTGTGCTCGCTGCTGGTGTATCTCCATCGGACCACCCACCCGGCGATCCACGCCGTGGCGCCGGATCCGGCGTCGCCGCAGCGCCGATTCGCGCCGGTGACAGCCAAGACCCTCGTGGAGTGTCCGCAACTCGCGCTGCTGCGCGTCGACGGCTCCTTGTTCTTCGGCGCAGTGGACCATGTGCACGAGGCGCTGCTACGCGTACGCGCGGCGGCGCCTGCCAGGGCTCACCTGCTGCTTATCGGCAGCGGCATCAATTTCGTCGACGTTGCGGGCGCCGAGCTGCTGGTGCGGGAGGCGCAGGCTCAGCGGGACCGTGGCGGCGCGCTATACCTCTGCAGCCTGAAGCCGGCGGTGACGACCATGCTGGAGCGCGGTGGCTACCTGGACCGCCTCGGCCGCGACCGTGTCTTCGCGACCAAGAGCGCGGCCGTTCAGGCAATCTATCCGCGTCTCGACAGCGCCATTTGCCGCACGTGCCCGGCGAGGATCTTCGTCGAGTGCCAGACGTTTCTTCCCGACGGGGCTGCGCGCGCTTAAAAACCAATCCACCACGTTCATGGGGGTGGCGCAGCCCTGCCAAGATGACTATTTCGGCCGGACGCAGTCGACGTAATAGCGAAGCTTGCCGGCGTCGCTGGTCTCGACCAGGCCGTGGATATCGGTGTCGAATCCCGGAAATTGCTGGTTGAAGTTACGCGCGAACTGCAGGAACTGGACGATGGTGCGGTTGAAGCGCTCGCCCGGAATCAAGAGCGGGATACCCGGCGGATAAGGCGTCAGCAGCACACTGGTCACGCGGCCTTCGAGCTGGTCGATCTCGACGCGGTCGATCTCCCGATGCGCCATGCAGGCGAACGCGTCCGATGGCTTCATCGACGGCTGCATGTCCGACAAATACATCTCGGTCGTGACCCGTGCCACGTCGTGCGCCTTGTACATGTCGTGAATCTGCTGGCAGAGCTCGCGCAGGCCCACGCGCTCGTATTTCGGCTGCTGCGCGCAGAACTCGGGCAGGATTTTCCACAGCGGCTGGTTCTTGTCGTAATCGTCCTTGAACTGCTGCAGAGCGCTGACCAGCGTGTTCCATCGGCCCTTGGTGATGCCGATGGTGAACATGATGAAAAAAGAATAGAGGCCCGTTTTTTCGACGATGACGCCGTGCTCAGCCAGGTACCTGGTGACGATCGACGCCGGTATGCCGGTCTTGGCGAACTTGCCCGACACATCCAGCCCCGGCGTGATCACCGTCGCCTTGATCGGATCGAGAATGTTGAAGCCAGGCGCGAGCTCGCCGAATCCGTGCCATTTTTCGTTGGCTTTGAGCACCCAGTCGTCGCGCTTGCCGATGCCTTCGGCGGCGAGCTTTTCGGGGCCCCAGACTTTGAACCACCAATCCTTGCCCCATTCGTCGTCGACCTTGCGCATCGCGCGCCGGAAGTCGAGCGCCTCCATGATCGACTCCTCGACCAGCGCCGTTCCTCCCGGAGCCTCCATCATCGCCGCCGCTACATCGCACGAAGCGATGATCGCGTACTGCGGCGAGGTCGAGGTGTGCATCAGGTATGCCTCGTTGAAGATGTGGCGGTCGAGCTTGCGGGTCTCGGATTCCTGGACGATGATCTGCGAGGCCTGAGATATCCCGGCCAGCAGCTTGTGCGTCGAGTGCGTCGCGAAAATGATCGCTTCCTTGCTGCGCGGCCGGTCCTTGCCGATAGCGTGCATGTCCTTGTAGAACTCGTGGAACGCCGCGTGCGGCAGCCAAGCCTCGTCGAAATGCAGCGTATCGATGCTGTCGCCGAGCGTCTGCTTGAGCATTTCGACGTTATAGGCGATGCCGTCGTAAGTGCTCTGGGTAATCGTGAGAATGCGCGGCTTCTTGTTCTTCGCCACGCGCGCAAACGGGTTGGCTTCGATTTTCTTGCGGATGTTCTCGGGCTTGAACTCGTCGAGCGCGATCGGCCCGATGATGCCCAGATGATTGCGCTTCGGGGTGAGGAATACGGGGATCGCGCCGGTCATCGTGATCGCGTGCAGGATCGAGACGTGACAGTTGCGATCGACGACCACGATATCGTCCGGCGCGACGTTTGCATGCCAGACCATCTTGTTCGACGTCGACGTGCCGTTGGTGACGAAAAAACAATGGTCGGCGTTGAAGATGCGCGCCGCGTTTCTCTCCGATGCGGCCACCGGACCGGTATGATCGAGCAGCTGGCCCAGCTCGTCGACCGCGTTGCAGACGTCGGCGCGCAGCATGTTCTCGCCGAAGAACTGGTGGAACATCTGACCGACGGGACTCTTGAGAAACGCGACACCGCCCGAGTGTCCCGGGCAATGCCAGGAATACGATCCGTCCTGCGCGTAATGCACCAGTGCGCGGAAAAACGGCGGTGACAGCGAATCGAGGTAGGACTTCGCCTCGCGGATGATATGCCGCGCCACGAATTCCGGCGTGTCCTCGAACATGTGGATGAACCCGTGCAGCTCGCGCAGCACGTCGTTGGGAAGGTGGCGCGAGGTCCGAGTCTCGCCGTAGAGATATATCGGTATCTCGGCGTTGCGGAAGCGTATCTCCTCGATGAACGCGCGCAGGTTCACCACCGCGGGATCGAGCTCGGGTCCGGGCGTGAATTCCTCGTCGTCGATCGACAGAATGAACGCCGATGCGCGCGATTGCTGCTGGGCGAACTGCGACAAGTCGCCGTAGCTGGTCACTCCTAGGATTTCCATGCCCTCCTTCTCGATCGCCGCCGCGAGGGCGCGGATGCCCAGGCCCGAAGTGTTTTCCGAGCGGAAATCTTCATCGATGATGACGATGGGGAAGCGGAATTTCATGGGTGCGGTCCCGTGCCGGACGGTTGCCGGCGGTTGCCAGTGTCACCCGCCAGCCGAGCGACAAGCGCCCCGGACTGGAAGGTGGAAAGGCGCGAATTATGCGGCGATTCGGAAAGAATGGCTACCGCGGCTCCCGGCACCCCACCTGGGAGGCCGCACCCGCAGCGCTTGTTTCAGATCTTGGGCAGCGTGACGCCCTGCTGGCC
>JALZAO010000127.1 GCA_030948305.1 Pseudomonadota bacterium | reverse complement strand
GTTCATAGGCATGTCGTGCCTTGCGCACCTCATCCCGGTCGGACACTTCCGGCACCGCCACTTCCCACCAGCAGCCGCCTTCCGCGGTAGTGCGGCCGGGATCGGTTTCGATGCAGATGAGATAGGTGCGGTCCGCCGCGCGGGCCCGAGCCATGGCCGCTTCGAGCTGGGGAATCGTCTCCACATTCTCCGCAAGCGCGCCGAGGGAGGCCGCGTGCGCGGCGAAGTCGATGCGTGGCGCGCCGTCGGGTCCCTGCACGCAATCGACGAAAAGATTGTTGAACGGCACGCCGCCGCAGGCCTGCTGGAGGCGATTGATGCAGCCGTAGCCGCGGTTGTCGAGCACGATGATGATCAGCTTCTTGTCCAGCATCACCGAAGTCGCGATCTCGGAGTTGAGCATCAGGTAGCTTCCGTCTCCTAGCATGACGATAACCTCACGCTCGGGTCTCGCCATCTTGACGCCGAGGCCGCCGGCGATTTCGTAGCCCATGCACGAGTAGCCGTATTCCATGTGGTAGCCGCCGGGCGCCGCCGTCCGCCAGAGCTTGTGCAGCTCGGCGGGCAGCGTTCCCGCGGCGCAGACGACGATGTCGCTCGACGGCGAATCGGCAGCCGAGCGCTGAACCGCGCCGATCACCTCGCCCTCGTAGGGAAGCTCGGCCTCGCGAGGGCCTGTGATGCGATCCACCGCCGCTCGCCAATCGTTCGCCGCTTTGGTCGCCCTGGTTTGCCAATCGCCGGCGGATTGCCAGCCTGACATCGCCTGGCCCAGCGCTTCGAGCCCGAGCCTCGCATCGGCAAGCAACTCCACACCGCCCCACTTCAGCGCGTCGAAGACGTTCACGTTGAGACTCACCAGCCGGGCCTGGGTGGCCAGCGAATGCGAGCCGGTCGTGAAGTCCTGCAGTCGCGTTCCGATGGCGAGCACGACGTCGGCCTCGCGGGCAAGCGCGTTGGCCGCAGTCGAGCCGGTGACGCCGATCGCGCCCAGTTGCAACGGATGGTCCCAGGCCAGCGCACCCTTGCCGGCCTGGGTTTCCGCGATTGGCACGCGATGCGCTTCCGCGAATGCGCGCAAGGCTTCGCCCGCTTTGGCATAGAGGACGCCGCCACCGGCAACGATCAGCGGCCGCTTCGATTCGCGCAGCACCGCGACCGCGCGCGCGAGCTCGGCTTCCATCGGCGGCGGCGCGCCGAACAGGACCAGGGATGGCGACAAGAAATCCTCCGGGAAATCGTACGCCATGGCCTGCACGTCCTGCGGTAGAGCGAGCGTGACCGGACCGCATAGCGCGGGATCGGTGAGCACGCGAATAGCACGCGGCAGCGCGGTCAACAACTGCGAAGGACACGCAATACGATCGAAATAGCGTGATACCGGTTTGAAGCAGTCGTTGGCGGACACGCCGCCGTCGTGGAAATCCTCGACCTGCTGCAACGCCGGGTCCGGTGCCCGCGACATGAAAACGTCGCCGGGGAGAAACAGCACCGGCAAACGGTTGACATGGGCCAGCGCCGCCGCCGTCAGCAGATTCGTCGCGCCCGGGCCGATCGACGTGGTGCACGCCATCATGCGCCGGCGCATGTGCGCCTTGGCATACGCGATCGCGGCGTGCGCCATCGCCTGCTCGTTGTGCGCTCGGTAGGTTGGCAGCGTTTCACGATGGCGGAAAAGCGCTTCGCCGAGGCCAGCGACGTTGCCATGGCCAAAAATCGCGAACACGCCACCGAAGAGCGGCTCTTCCGCCTTTCCATCGGCGTCCGCGGTGCGGAGTACCGCGAGATAGCGAACAAGCGCCTGGGCGGTCGTGAGGCGAACATTGCTCACGCTACGGCTCCCTGCGGTTGCCCGACACGACGCACCACGCGCCAGGCATCGATCAGCATTTCGAATTTGGCGCGTACCTCGCGAATCAGCGTTTCATCATCGATGGCGCCGGCGAGCCAGCGTCGGGACGGCTCCTCAAAAATCGTCCGGCCGACGGCGAAGCCGCGGCAGATCGCGCTCTCACGCGCGGCGCGAAATCCGGCGCCCAACTCGGCAATCGTTGCGGACTGGCCCAGCACCAACACGCCGCGACAGTACGGATCGCGCTCGGCGATCAGCGCGTCGATGGCCTGCCACTGGCCGGCGTTCATCGGCTCCAGCTTCCACCATTCGGGGTAGATGCCCAGATTGTAGAGCCGCTTGAGCGATCGCAGAACCGTGTCGCTCGCGCGCGGCAGCTCCTGGGGCGGAATGATCTCCAGCAGCAACTCGTGTCCGCTCGCCTGAACCGCATCGTACAGCGCGCGCAGCTGTGCTTCCTGCTCCAGCCGATTGTCTATATCGTCATCGGGATGATATTTGACCAGGCACTTGGCGATATGCTCCTGCGGCCAACTCAGCAAGTGGGTGCCGATCGAGCGGCCACGGTCGAATTGCAGCGGATTCGAACCGGGGAGCTCGACCGGCCGACCGATCCACCAGCCGCGTCCGGTGGCGGCGTCGAGCGCGTCCTGGCCGTAACGGTCGTCGCACAGCAGGCCGACACTGCCGGAAAGAGAGCAGGCCTGCTCGGTCTGGGCCACGGCTTCTACAAACAGCTTCTTCAACGCGGACAGACGCGATTCGCACGCTTCTGCCTCTTGCGCCAGCGCGAAGAACTGATTGCGATGATCGAATGCAAACGCGAACACTTCATGGCGTTGCGTGCGCGGCGCCGTCACCCGATGCAGCCGGCTGAGCGTCACATCCTGATCCGGCCGCGGAATGCTCCCGGCATTGGCAAGAAAGTAATCGAGCTCGACTCTGGTCGGCATCGCCGGCGCGCAGCCGTGGCGCGAGACGACCAGTGCGCCGCAGGCGTTGGCATAGCGGCAGCAGGCGTCGTAATCCGCGCCGCGCACCCAGCCCGACAAGAACCCGGCGGAGAACGCGTCGCCCGCGCCAAGCACGTTCAGCACCGCGACCGTCACGCCGCGGCCGTTGAACGCTTCATCGAGCGAGCCGGGAATGGCGCCATCGATAACCGCGCAGCCGATCGGGCCGCGCTTGACCAGCAGTACACCGGCCGTCAGTGCGCGCACCGCGCGCAGTGACTCCATGATGTCGGTGCTGCCGCCGGCGATGTTGAACTCCTCGATGGTGCCGACGACGAGATCTATCTTGGGCAGAATGCGCTGCAGATGTGCGCTCACCGTGTCCGAGCGAACGTATCGCGTCTCGCCGTCGCCGCGCTTGGTCAGTCCCCAGAGTACCGGGCGATAGTCGATGTCGAGGACCGTCCGCACATCGTTCTTGCGCGCGCGATCGAGCGCGAGATTGCTGATGCGGTCGATGTACTGGGTCGAGAAATGGGTGCCGGTGATGAGCAGCGCCTTGCTTCCCGCGATGAACGATTCCTCGACATCGCTCTCGGCAATGGCCATGTCGGCGCAATTTTCGCGCATGAAGATCAGCGGAAAGGTGTCCTTGTCCTTGATGCCCAGCACAACCGCGCCGGTGAGCCGCGACGGGTCGGTGCTGACGTGGCTGACGTCGCAGCCCTCGCGCGCGATCGTCTCCACCAGGAATCTGCCCAGGCCGTCGTCACCGATGCGGGAGATCAACGCGGCCTTGAGCCCGAGGCGCGCGCAACCGAATGCGGTGTTGGCCGAAGAGCCGCCGAGATACTTTGCGAAGCTGGTCACGTCTTCGAGCCGCGCGCCAATCTGCTGCGCATAGAAATCCACCGCGAAGCGGCCGAGGCATATCACGTCCAGCGCGCGGTTGGGGGCGAATCGAGTGGTGTTTCGCATCATTTTTTTCGCCGCGGCGCGCGATCGATGATTCCGAAATCCGCGCTCGCGGCGGTGGCCTCTGGCGGGGACGACGTTTGCGCCGGTGGCCCGGCGCAATGACGAAAGTTGGCGCAACCCATCGCGTGCGAACGGCGTGGCCAAATTCTCGCGGAGTTTCGCGCTGACCGCAAGCGAAGTTGGACTACAATTTCGAAAAAGGCGCCCGGCCATTGGTTTTTCGACGGACACAAATGGATTCTCTCTTTCGCGAGGATGCCGCGCCTGGTTTGCGGTAGCTCTCTCCCATTTCGACAAGCCTCCTCAATCGCCTCTATCGATGACGAGACAAGATTTGTCCATTCACGAACGTCATGTCGCGGCCCGGAAAATTGCCCGCAAGGCCGGCGAGCTTGCGCACGATTACTTCGCCCGGCGCGGCTCGCTCGCCGTCGAGACCAAAGGGACGCAGGACTATGTGAGCCAGGCCGACCGCGCGGTGGAGACCTTGATTCGTGCGGAATTGGCCCGGGAATTTCCGGATGACGCGTTTCTCGGCGAGGAAACCGCGGCTTCCTTCGCGGGCGACGAGGAGCGGATCTGGATCGTCGATCCCATCGACGGCACGCACAATTTCCTGCGCGGCGCGCATTACTATTGCGTGTCGATCGCCTTCGTTGCGCACGGCCGGCGCGAAATCGGAGTTGTTTTCGATCCCGAGCACGACGAGCTGTTCCATGCGCGGCGGGAGCACGGCGCATGGCGCACGCACGGAGGGAGAGATGACCGCTTGCGCGTCAGCGAGTGCGCGTCGCTCGCGAGCGCGTTGGTCTGCCTCGGCCACCACGACCGCCATCCCGAGCCGCGGGTGGTGGCGATCCGCCAGGCGCTCATGGGCGCCGGAGCGGCGGTGCGAAGCCTGGGCGCGGGCGCGCTACAGCTCGCCCACGTTGCGGCGGGACGCTACGATGCTTTTGTAGAGCTCTCGCTGAACTCGTGGGACGCCATGGCGGGGCTGCTGCTGATCGAGGAAGCGGGCGGTTTCACTGCCCCCTTTCCCGGGCCGAAGGGCTTGCGTACGCCGGCTCCTGTGTTGGGATCCGCGCGGGGCATCGCCGATCCACTTATGGGCATCGTGGGCGCCCGGTAGCGCCGGGTGCGGGCACGGGCGACTCGCCGCCGTGGATCACTGACCCGTTAAAGCCGCCGCACAAACTGGCGC
Organism: Pseudomonadota bacterium; assembly: GCA_030948305.1. GTDB lineage: Bacteria > Pseudomonadota > Gammaproteobacteria > Burkholderiales > Casimicrobiaceae > PALSA-1003. The sequence goes on along the minus strand of JALZAO010000127.1, from coordinate 530 downwards.
CATCCCGCTCCCGATTCAGGCATTCGAGGGCAGGCTTCAGCAGGGATCCATTTAGCGACCGCAGGAAGCAATGGATTCCCGCTTGCGCGGGAGGGACGAATATCGGACCCGCGGTACCTACTTGCGAGTCTTGGCGAAGTCGCCGGCGAACACGAACGCAAACGCGTCGGCTTGCATGTACTTGCGCAGCGCGGCGTTGACCGCTTCCGGCGTCAGCTTCGCGATTGCCGAATCGACTTCACCGGAATACGCGAAAGTCCGCCCGAGATACGCCTGCTGTGTCAACGCGTCGGCAACTCCCGCGTCCTGCGTGCGCGCGAGCCGTCGCTCCTGCAGCATCGCCCGCTTGCTCTCCTCGATTTCGGCGGCGGAGAAGCCGTCGGTCAACGCCCGCTTCAGCTCATCCTGCACCGCGGTTCGCAGCGCCTGCAGGTTTTGCGGCGCGAAAATCGCAGAGACGCTGACCGAGCCGTTGGGCTCGAAGCTGCTGGCGCGAAACGAGCTGTTGATGCCATAGCTCAAGCCTTCCT
>JALZAO010000126.1 GCA_030948305.1 Pseudomonadota bacterium | reverse complement strand
GTTGATACCTATGTGTCACCTACGCCGCGTCGGACCGTGTCTTACATTGAAATCGGCAAATGACCGATTTTCTATAGCTGGCCATGCGCCTACGATTGGCATCGTGATCAACATGCGCAGGAGATGACGATGAGCAAGCGCAATCAAACCCTGAAGCGTGCGGGACCTTTTGCCGCCGGCGTTCTCATTGGCGTGTCGGCGGTGACCCCTGTGTTTGCTGCGACCCTGGATGTCGAAACCGTGCAGCCGTTCCTCCTGCTCGGGTCGCTGATTGTCTTGCTGGTCGGCCTGATCTTGAAGACCCTAAGTGAGCGAGCGTCGACGCCTGCCGACACGCAGGACTCGCATACCCTGAACCCTGGCGATCTGCGATGGCGCCAGAACGACTTGGCGACCGATATCGCCATGCCGACTCACTCGATGCGCTGAGTAGCGCAAGCGACGAAAACGGGTTTTCAGAGCCGCCGCGGGTGCGTCCCGCGGCGGCTTTCGCACGCCTGCAGCGCGGTTTCCATGGGTAGTCGGAAGGGCCATGGAGCGAGCGGGGCGCTCCTGCATGCAAAAAGCATGACAAAATAATTCGTGTCGCGCGGATGCGCGGACGGAAAGGGAGCATGCAAGCGCCAGGCACGCCCTACTCGTTGGAGGTCAATCCGAATCTGCCGGAGCGCCTCGCAAGGCTCGAAGACCTGGCCGGAAATCTTTGGTACAGCTGGGATCGTCCGACGCGCGAGCTATTCGAGCGCTTGCACCAATCGTTGTGGAACTCCGTTGGCCGCAACCCCAGGGCGTTTCTCAGGCGGGTGGATGAATGTCGATTGGTTCACGCGGCCGATGATCCGGTTTTCATCTCCAGCTTCGAGCGCGCCCTTTCCGCGTACGACGGCTACCTTCACACCAGCGTGCGCCCCGAGGGCCCTCAGGCGCTTCAGGGTGACGACCTGATCGCCTATTTTTGCGCCGAGTTCGGATTCCACGAAAGTCTTCCCATTTATTCCGGCGGTCTCGGCATTCTCGCCGGCGATCACTGCAAGGCGGCAAGCGATATGGGCGTGCCACTGGTCGGAATCGGCTTGCTCTACCGTCAAGGCTATTTTTCCCAGACCATCGACGACGACGGCAATCAAGGTGCGACCTACGCCGACTCCGACTTCTCGGAGCTTCCGGTGGATCTGGTCACGGTTGACGGCAGCGCCGATCTGAGGGTAAGTGTCGAGCTTCCGGGGCGCAGCGTCGCGTTGCGGGTTTGGCGCGCCTCCGTCGGCCGGGTCAAGCTCTATCTGCTCGATACCGACGTCCCCGAGAACGATGATCGCGATCGCGGCATCACCTATCGGCTCTACGGCGGTGATCGGACCATGCGCATCGAGCAGGAGATCGTTCTCGGCGTCGGCGGCGTACGCGCGCTGGCGCAGCTCGGGCTCAAGCCGACTGTCTGGCACATGAATGAGGGACACGCCGCTTTTCTCGTCCTCGAGCGTGTTCGCCTGCTGCGCCAGGCGGGCCTCGATTTCGCGAGCGCGCTGGAGGCGGTCGCGGTCAACACCGTCTTTACCACCCACACCGCGGTGCCGGCGGGACACGACCACTTTCCCGAGGAAATGCTCGAGGGTTACTTCTCGGGCTACGCGCTCGAGCTCGGTATCGACAATGGCACGCTGCTCGCGCTCGGGCGCACACCCGCGGTGGACGATTTCGACATGACAGCGCTTGCGGTGCGCGGGTCGCGATTTCATAACGGCGTGTCGCGCCTGCATGGGCAGGTTTCCTCGGTCATGCTCAAAGACATGTGGCCGCAGGTTACCGCGGCAGAAAATCCAATCGACCACGTCACCAACGGCGTGCACGTTCCGACCTTTTTGTCACTCGAATGGATCGATGCTTTCGACCGCTTTATGGGTCCGGACTGGCGTCTGCGCATGCAGGACCCGGCGAATTGGCGGGCGATCGACGGCTTGCCCGACGACGCTTTCTGGTCGGTGCATCAGTTCCTCAAATCGAGGATGCTGCAGACGCTGCGACAACGGCTGCGCGACCAGCATTTCCGCAACGAGGGCGACGAAGCGCACCTCGATCGGCTGCTGAAGTATACGGATCCCGTCAATCCGAACGTGCTGACCATCGGCTTCGGGCGCCGCTTCGCCACTTACAAGCGCGCGACCTTGCTGTTCGAAAACCTCAATTGGCTGGAGCGGCTAGTGTCCGACGCGGAGCGTCCGGTGCTGTTCGTGTTCGCGGGACGCGCGCATCCGGCCGACGTCCCCGGGCAGGACCTGATCCGCACCATCGCCAAATTCGCGCGCCTGCCCTTCCTGCAAGGCAAGGTGCTCCTGGTGGAAGGCTACGATCTGCAGCTGGCGCGCGCGCTGGTGTCCGGCGTCGACGTATGGCTGAACAACCCCGTGCATCCGCTGGAGGCTTCCGGTACCTCGGGCATGAAGGCGGGCATGAACGGCGTCATCAACTTGTCGGTGCTCGATGGCTGGTGGGCGGAAGGCTACGACGGCAACAACGGCTGGGCCATCAAGCCCGCGGCGCATACGCTCGACCAGGCGCATCGCGATCGCGAAGAATCGCGAACGCTCTACGAAATCCTGCAGGATCAGGTAATCCCGATGTACTACGATCGCAATGACACCGGATACTCTACGGAGTGGATCAGTCTTGCCAAGCGCTCGATCGCGAGCATCCTGCCGCGCTACAACGCGACCCGGATGGTAGGCGAGTACGTCTCCAAATTCTATGGCGCCGCCGCACATCACGGCCGTCGATATGGCGAGAGCTCCTACGCCGCGGCGAAAGTAGTCGCGGCATGGAAGGCTCGCGTGCGTGCCGCGTGGGCGGGCGTCACTTTGCGCCGGGTGGATGTGCCAAAGTTGCGGTTGAAGTTCGGGCAAGGCCTGCGACTCGAGCTCTTGGCAACGCTCAACGGCCTCGCGCCGGAAGACGTCGTCGTCGAGTTGCTCCTTGGCGTCCCTGAATATGAATCGATCGAGCAGAAGCCCCGCGAGTACCGGTTTGCCGCCGTCGGCACCGTCGACGGTGGTGGAAAGCAGCGCTACGTGCTGGACCTCGCACCCGAGGTCTGCGGTCGGCTGGATTACCGGATCCGCGCTTATCCATGGCACGAGTTGCTCGCGCATCCGCTCGAGCTCGGCCTTATGATCTGGAACTAGGACGTGCCAGCCTCCGATCTCGAACAGGACGCCGTGGGGAGCGATACGAACAAGAGGAAACCCCGCGCGCAGGAATCAAACATGCTTAGCGCGCACGACATCTACCTTTTCCGCGAGGGCACGCACGGGCGGCTCTATCAGCGCATGGGCTGCCATCTCGCCCGCAATGCCGGCGGAGGCGGTTCAGCCTCCGGCGCCTCGTTCGCGGTGTGGGCGCCGAACGCCTCGCGGATCTCGGTCGTTGGCGAGTTCAATGGATGGGAACCGGCAGCGCATCCGATGCGGGCACGCACGGACGGCTCCGGTGTGTGGGAACGCTTCGTTCCGGGCGTCGAACGCGGGCAGACTTACAAATACCGGGTGGTTTCCGCGCATGGCGAATCCGCGATCGACAAGGCCGATCCCTACGCGTTTTTCGCGGAAGTCGCGCCCGCGACGGGCTCGCGAGCCTGGGCGCTCGACCACGATTGGAAAGACGGCGCGTGGATGAAGACGCGCGCTCGCCGCAATGCGCTCGACGCGCCGATGTCGATCTACGAGCTGCATCTTGGCTCGTGGCGGCGCGGCGACGATAACCGCCTGCCAAGCTACCGCGACATCGCGCTCGAGCTTGCCGGCTACGTGCGCGACATGGGCTTCACCCACGTCGAGCTGATGCCGATCACCGAGCACCCGTTCTACGGCTCGTGGGGGTATCAGACTACCGGCTACTTCGCACCGACGTCACGCTACGGAGCGCCGCAGGATCTGATGTACCTCATCGAAATCCTGCATCAGCATGACATCGGCGTGATCCTCGATTGGGTGCCGTCGCATTTTCCCGCCGACAGCCACGGACTCGCGACATTCGACGGAACGCATCTCTACGAGCATGCCGACCCGAGGCAGGGATTTCACCCGGAGTGGAACAGCTCCATTTTCAACTATGGCCGCAACGAAGTGCGCTCCTTCCTCCTGTCGAGCGCGCTTTTCTGGCTCGACCACTACCACATCGACGGCCTCAGAGTGGACGCGGTCGCGTCGATGCTCTACCTCGATTACGGCCGCAAGGACAGCGAATGGATACCGAACCGCAATGGCGGGCGCGAAAATCTGCAGGCGATCGAATTCCTGCGCCTGCTCAACGAAGCGGTGTATCGCGATTATCCTGACGTTCAGGTCATCGCCGAGGAGTCGACCTCGTGGCCGATGGTCTCCCGCCCGGTGTCCATGGGGGGCCTGGGCTTCGGCATGAAATGGAACATGGGCTGGATGCACGACACGCTCGATTACATGCGCCAGGAGCCGATCCATCGCAAGCACCACCACGACCGCCTGACGTTCTCGATCTGGTACGCCTTCTTCGAGAACTTCGTGCTGCCGCTGTCGCACGACGAAGTGGTATACGGCAAGGGTTCGCTGATCGGCAAGATGCCCGGCGACTCCTGGCAGCAATTCGCGAACCTGCGGCTCTTGTTCGGCTACATGTGGGCGCACCCGGGCAAGAAGCTTCTGTTCATGGGCGGCGAGTTTGGCCAGCGCCGGGAATGGACCCACGAGGGCGGGCTCGAATGGTGGGTGTCGACGCTGCCAGAGCACGCCGGCGTGCAGCGCTGGGTACGCGATCTCAACGCCGTGCTGCGTACCGAGCCCGCCTTGTATCAGCTCGACTTCGATCAGGCTGGATTCGAATGGATCGACGCCGGCGACGCGGCGATGAGCGTGCTCTCCTTTCTGCGCAAACCGAAGAGCGGCGCGGCGCCGCTCCTGGCGGTGTGCAACTTCACGCCGGTCGTGCGCCACAATTACAGCGTCGGCGTGCCGCAAGGCGGACTCTGGCGCGAGCTCCTCAACAGCGACGTGGGCGCCTACGGCGGCAGCGGCGTCGGCAACTTCGGCGCGGTCGAAGCCGCGCCGGTCCCGGCACACGGACGCGCACACGCTTTGACGCTGACGCTGCCGCCACTCGGATGCATTCTGCTCAAGCCCGAGGGCAGCGCGAGAGCGGCGAGATGAGCGGGAGCGGCAAGCTCGTCCGCAGCAAAGCCGCCGCCGGCATGCCAGCCGTGCGCCCGGTCATCGAGGCGGTCGCGCCCGCAGTCGACGGCGGCCGCTTTCCGATCAAGCGTGTGCAAGGCGAAGAGGTCGTGGTCGAAGCCGATTGCTTTGCCGATGGACACGACGCGCTCGCGTGTCTGGTGCTCTACCGTCACGAAAGCGACGCGGTCTGGCGCAGTGTGACTATGGTCGCGCTGGGCAACGATCGATGGCGCGCCGCGTTCACGGTCGACCGCATGGGCGCTTATCGCTACACGGTGACCGCCTGGGTGGACGCGTTTCTTTCCTGGCGCCACGATTTCGCGCGGCGG
>JALZAO010000125.1 GCA_030948305.1 Pseudomonadota bacterium | reverse complement strand
GACGTCCTCGACGTCCTCCATGCCCGGGATCGAATACAGAAACTCCATGATGTGCGCGGTCACCTTGTTTTCGGTGAGCCCGGGCTTGAGGAACTTCATGCATTCCCAGTGCGCGGCGTCGCCGATTGCGCCGACCATCCGCATGCACTCGTGCTCATCGACATTCTTGATCGCTCTCGCCTCCATCATCGGCGTCATGCCGTCGACCCAATCGATCTTCGCATCCTTGAAGACCTGGATGATGTTGATATCGACGAAGTCGACGCCGAGCTTCATGCCCTCGACGCCACTCTTCTTCATTTCCTTCACGATGGCATTGGTGAACTTCGTGACCTGCTGCAGCGAGGCCGCGCCTGCCGCGCCCTTGATCCATGCGTACGACCAGCGGATGTTCTCCTTGGGAATCCATGGCGAGTGGCGCGCAATGTGCGCGCCGAGATCGCCCTGCTCGAACAGCACCGGCGGGTCGTCACCGCACAGCAGCGCATAGCGCAGCCCGGGCTTCAACCGGTTCCAGCCGGGAGTAAGCGTGCTCGTCACGTAGCGGACGTTCTCGTCGTACATGAGAAGCATCGCGCCCAGCCCGTGGGCCTTCATGCGCTCGCGCGCCCGGTCGAGACGGTAATTGCGCAGCCGATCCCAGTTGACGCGTTGCTGCCAATCCAGTCCCACCATGCCGAAATTTGCCATCTTGACGCCTCCAGATCAGATCGATTAAGTCCCTGAAACCTAGTCTATCGTCGCCCCGGATTCCTTCGCGACCTTGCCCCAGCGGGCGGTTTCGGCAGCGACAAACGATGCGAAGTCCTCCGGGGTCTTGCTGACCACCACGTCAACTCCGCCGCCGGCAAAGCGTTGCTTTATCTCCGGCGAGTCCATGGTCGCGAGCAAGGCCGCATGGAGCTTGTCGACGATTGCGCGCGGCGTTCCCGCGGGAACGAATACGCCCTGCCACGAGCTGCTGACCATGTCGGGATATCCGGCTTCGATCATCGTCGGCACCTGCGGCAAGGCTTCGATCCGCTTCGTTGTCGAGATGCCGAGTGCCCTGAGCCTGCCGGCCTGGATGAAGGCGATGGCCGACGACAGCGTCACGAACATGACCTGCGTTTCGCCACCGAGCATTCCCGTGACGGCGGGGCCGGCACCGCCTTTGTAGGGGATGTGCACGATATTCAGGTTGGCGAGCTTCATGAACCGCTCCATTTCCAGACGGTTCAGCGTGCTCGATCCGGGCGATGCGAAATTGAGCTCCCCCGGCTTCGACTTCGCCAGCGCCACGAGTTCGGCGACGGTATTCGCCGGTACGCTGGGGATGGCGATCAGGATGCTCGGCACACCCGCGACCAGCGTGATCGCGATGAAGTCCTTCTGCGGGTTGATCGACAGATTCTGAAAGATCGCCGGATTGATCGCGATCGTGCCGATGTTGCCTAGGTAGATCGTGTAGCCATCGGCAGCGGCCTTCGCGGCGGCTTCCATGCCGATGTTGCCCGATGCGCCCGGCCGGTTCTCGATCACGATCGGCTGGCCGAGCAGCTCGCCCAGCTTCGGGGAAATGATGCGCGCCACGAAATCCGACGCGCCGCCCGGGGCAAACGGGACGATCATCTTGACGGGCTTGTTCGGGTAGCTCGCCTGCCCGAATACAAGCGCCGAAAACAACACCAGCACCAGCGCGACCAACGCCGTCGGCGTCAGCTTGCTCATGTCTTCTCCTTGCCCTCTATCCTGCCGCCAGCAGTCCTTGCCGCTGCTTGGAATCGCTCGCGCCGAGCGGAAGCGGCACCGCGCGCTTAAGCTTCGCCGACAAATCGAAGGCCTTGGTCAGCATCAACCGGTTGTGGGCTTCCAACGCGGTCGCGTGTTGCGTCGGCAAGCTCATGGCAAGGCGATTGAACCATTGCTCCGTTTCCTCGCGCATCGGGCCGCGCAATTCGCCGAGGGCAACGTCGCCCGGAGGGTAGCTGCCGAGAAAATCGACACGCCGGCTCGCGTCCGGCGCGTACCCTTCGCCCTGCGCAATGTTGGTCGCGAGGACGATGTCGCGGTGCGTGTCGTCGATGGTGAGCACGCCTTCGGTGCCGACGATGCCGACGTCGAGGCTGTAGACCGCGCCGGGCCACACCACAGGAAGCGCCCACGATATGGACGCGTGATAAAGGCTGCCATCCTCGAAGGTGATCAGCCCGGCAGTGGCGTCGATGCCGTTACAAATCGGCCCGAGTGCCTTGTCGATCGAGCGTGCGTAGACTTCAACCGGACGCTTCGCCTCCATCATCCACATGACGATGTCCAGCGCGTGGGTGCCCGAGATCACCATGGGCGAGATCGCTCCCGGATCGTTCGTGCGCTGGTAATTGTCCAGCGCCACCAGCCGGTTCATGAACGCCCGTGACGTAACCAGGGTCACGTCGCCGAGCTGACCGGTTCGGACCTTTTCCTTCGCGGTGAGCCAGCGCCGGCGAAAGCGCTGCGTATACCCGACAACCGCGTCGACGCCGGACTTCTGAATCGCCGCGAGGACACGCTCTGACTCGGCCAAGTCGGTGGCGAGCGGCTTCTCGATCAGCAACGATAGCCCGCGCTCGACCGCCGCAAGAATGGGGCCGACATGAAGATGCTCGTCGGTGGCGATGATCGCCGCCGTTACCTCGGGTCGCGCGAGCAGCTCCAGATAGTCGGCGGTGACGAAATCGGCGCCTATCTTCTCGGCGACGAATTTGGCCCGATCCGGCTTGATCTCCGCGAGCCCGATGAAGTCGACCTGAGGATGTCGTGCTGCGACTTCTCCACGGAACAATCCGACCCGGCCGGCGCCTATGATGGCCAGACCGATGCGTTTGGGATTTTTTTTCACCGACGCACGCTTTAAGCGACTGCGCGCACTTTCTTGGAATCGGCAAGCGGCAACGACACCGGCTGATTGGACTCGGCCGAGAGGTCCGCCGCGATGTAAACCTCCATCACCATCCGTGCGTGCTCGGGCGTCACCAGCACCGGCTTGTCCAATGCGACTGCTTCCAGGAAATGGATCGTTTCCGCGGCCATCGGGCCGGCGTAAGTGTGATCCACCGCTTCTCCCGGCATCGTCGACATCGGCAGCACCATGCCGCCGGTCATAGTGTTCAGGACGACATCGCGATGGCTGTCGTCGACCATGACAGCTCCCTCGGTGCCGATGAATTCGATCCAGGTCGTCGAGAAATTAGGGTAACCCGGTGGCAGAGTCCATCCCGCGCCGATCACGAACGACACGCCGCTATCCATCGTCACCGTGATCCACTGCGTGTCCGGAATGGGTGCGCCGGTGGTCTCGCGCATGGTGCCGAAATTAATTTGCGAATAGACCCGTATGGGCTTTGCCGGCTCGAGGCACCACAGCACGAAGTCCAGGTCGTGGGTCGCTTCCATTGCAGCCGGGGATAGTTTGATTCGGCCGCTGATTTTCTTGCCGAGGTTGCGGGTGATGTGACGACTTACCAGCGCGCTCACCGGCCGGCCGATGGAGCCATCGCGAATCGATTTCCGGACGTAGGCGAACTTGGGGTTGAACCGCTGCGAGTAGCCGATGGTGAACTTGAGCTTCCGCTCGCGCGCCAGGGCGATGAGCTCGTCGGCTTCGGAGAGCTCCAGGGCAATGGGCTTCTCGAGAAATACATGCTTGCCTGCGGCTAGGCAATCCCGCGCCATCGGGTAATGCGTGGTCTCCGGCGTTGCTGAAATATAGACTGCTTCGATCTCGGCGATGGAGAGCAGCTGACGATAATCGCTTACCGAAGTGCGGGCACCGGTTGCGTTGGCCACTTCACCCAGGCGCTCGGAGCGGATCTCCGCCAGGTGCAGGTTTTTCACCAAAGGGCTCGCGGCGCAGGTCTGCGCGCGAATGCCGCCGCACCAGCCCGTGCCGATGATGCCGACGTCAATCTGTCTCATTTCGAAAGTCTCCTCCTGACCGTCCACCGACGCTTCCGGAAGGCCGCTACGGCATGCCGCCCGCCGCAAGACTACCTACTCTCGAGCCTCTCATTAGAACACCACGGATTGCGCGGCACCAATCGCGATTTGCTATGCTAGGCATACTGTCTCGGCATGCGTCGAGCTGCAAAGGCGCGCTTACCGACGCCTCGCTCAGCGGATATTGAGCGGGGCGCGTCGGCGGCACATGCCGTTTTGTTATCGTTTGCGCCAGAACGACTGGGAAAGGTCCGAGCCCATGGAACTGCGCAGCATTCAATACTTCGTTCAGGTCGCGGATGAGGGATGCATTACCCGCACGGCGGACAAGATCGGCATCGCCCAGCCCGCGCTGACCCGGCACATCAAGCAACTCGAGGCGGAGTTGGGCACGCAGCTTCTGACGCGCCTGCCGCGAGGGGTCCGCCTCACGACCTCGGGGCGGGATTTCCTCGACCACGCGCGCGCGATCACGCTCGAAGTGTCACGTGCCAGTGAACACGTCCGCGCCAAAGCCCAGACGCCCCACGGGAAAGTCGTGATGGGTACTTCGCCGACCCTTGCACCGCTTCTGCTGCCGGGCTGCGTCGCGCGGGCGCGGCAGCAATGCCCGACGGTGACCTTGAAAGTCGTGGAGGGCTTCAGCCCCCAGCTCCTGGATGCACTGCTCACGGGACGACTCGACCTTGCGCTGATGACCAATCCGCCGCGTACCACCGCGCTTACCCTGACGCCACTGTGCTCCGAACCCCTTGTAGTGCTCTCGTCGCCCGGCGCGAGAGGCACGCGGCACGCGTTTTCGCTGGCGGAGCTTTGCGGTACGCCACTGATCATGACGGTCGGCATCCGCACGCTGGTCGAGCAACAGCTCGCCGGTTTCGGTGGCGGGCTGCGCATCGAGGCGATGGTCGATTCCGTCGAAGCGATCCGGCGGCTTCTCATTTCCGGGGTCGGCATGACCATCATGCCTGTGTCCGCGTTTCACGATGAGATCCGCATGGGACAATTGGTCGCGTATCCGATCGAAGAAGCCAATTTGCACCGCATCCTCATCCTCGCGCGTCCCGTCGCTGAAGGCGGTTCGGTGGCGATAGACGAAATAGAGCATATCGTCCGTGGCGAAATGGCGGCACTGATCCAGGCGGGCATTTTCAGGATGCCCGCAAACGCGCCTGCGTTCAGCAGTCGACCCGCCGTCGCGAAGGCGAGCGCTCCCAAGCGTCGTGCGCCACGCGGGGCGTCCTCCTCCGGAAGATAAGCCATGCAGCGACGTTTCCGTGGATGGCACCTCGCGGATCACACCTGTGCTTGACCGGCTGACCCGGGACGAGTCAGCCGACACCGAGCAGGTTCTGCAGGCGCTTACCAATGGGATTCGATCTGACGTTGAAATCGCCAAAACAGCTCGCATTACGCTGAACGGGGTTCACATTGCTTTTATCCTCCTCGTGGCACATAAGTGTGTCGGAGGATCGCCTAACACGCGTTTCCGTACGACGGACAGTGGCTACGATATGATCAAAACAGCGAACGCCGCCGAACGGAAACTGGGGCTTTCGGGTTTGATATTGGCTTT
>JALZAO010000005.1 GCA_030948305.1 Pseudomonadota bacterium | reverse complement strand
GATGTAGAGCTTCAGCAGCACCGCCGGGTGGTACGCCGGTCGGCCCGTCGCCGCCGGGTCAACCCCAACGAAGCCAAGCGCATCCAGATCAAGCCCATCGACGAAGATCTCGACTACACGAACCGGATTCTCCGCTTCAACGTAGTCCTCCAAACACGCAGGCAGTAAGGTCACCTGGGTTCGGTCCTCGCCTTCGATGAATCGCTTCATGCTGCCGCCCCGAAGAAATCCGATGCTTCAGTGTAGGAAATTTCTTCGTTTAGGCAACTTCCGCGTTTTTACACAGCCTCGGCCGATTGCAGCCGGTCAATGGCAAGAGGCCGCCGCTTGACGGGTCCTGCGACGACACGCCACACTGCGCCGCTGGCAGCACTTCGCGGGCTGTAACCATTCAATGCGTGCGTGCGCCGGCGACGCGTACGACAAGTTCGTCAGGAGGATCGATGAGCAAGCTCAGACTGTTCTGCGGTGCAATGACGTTGTGGGTGCTCGGCACCTCTGCGCCGATGGCACAGGCGCAGGACACGCTCAAGATCGCCGCCGGTCAGCGCGGGAACTGGGACACCACCATCGCCGAGATCGGCCAGCTGGGAGGCATTTTCAAGAAGCACGGACTGGTGCTCGAAATCCTGTACACCCAGGGTGGAGGTGAAACACAACAGGCGGTGATCTCGGGCAGCGTCGACATCGGCGTCGCGCCCGGAATCATGGGCGTGCTCTCCGCGTTCTCGAAGGGAGCACCGGTGCGCATCATCGGCGCCGAAACCACCGGAGCCGCCGATCTCTATTGGTATGTTCCGGCCAGTTCGCCGATCAAATCGCTCAAGGACACCGAGGGCAAGACCATCGCCTACTCGACCAGCGGCTCGTCGACGCACGGTATCGTAAGCGCGTTTATGAAGCAGCACGACCTGAAGGCGAAACCCACCGCGACCGGCGGACCCGCTCCAACGCTGACCCAGGTCATGTCGAATCAGATCGACGTCGGCTGGTCGGCGCCGCCATTCGGCCTGCAGCAGCTGGACGAGGGCAAGATCCGGATCGTCGCCAGCGGCAACGACGCCGCCATCTTCAAGGGCCAGACCGTGCGCCTGCTGATTACCAACGCGCAGACGCTGCAGACTCGCAAGCCGGCGATCGAGCGGTTCATGAAAGCGTATCGCGAGTCGATCGACTGGATGTATTCGAGCGATCCGGTTGCGCTCAAGACCTACGCCGATTTCGTCGGCATTCCCGTCGCCATGGCCAAGCGCACGCGCGACGATTTCTTTCCCAAGGCCGCCGTGGATCCGGACAAGGTGATCGGACTAGACACCATCGTGCAGGACGCCGTAACGCTGAAGTACACGGCGACGCCGCTGACCAAGGAACAACTGGCGGAGCTGATTCAGATTCCGCCCCGGCAATAGCGGACCGCCCATGGACCGCACCGAGGCAGGCGCCGGCAAGCAAACGTCGACGGAAAAGCCGACTGGAACGCCACCGCCGGCGCTGCAGTACGGCAGCGACGTCGTCGCCGAAACGCTGCGCGCGCTCGCGCTGCCCTACATCGCGCTCGTTCCCGGCGCGAGTTTCCGCGGCTTGCACGACAGCCTCGTCAACTATCTCGGCAATCGCGACCCGCAAATGCTCCTGTGCCTGCACGAGGAGCACGCGGTCGCGATCGCGCACGGTTATGCCAAAGTGACCGGGAAGCCGATGGCGGTCGCCTTGCATTCCAACGTGGGCCTCTTTCACGCCACCATGGCGATCTTCAACGCCTGGTGCGATCGCATGCCAGTGCTGATACTGGGCGCGACGGGTCCGGTCGACGCGGTCAAGCGCCGGCCGTGGATCGACTGGATACACACCGCGCGCGATCAGGGCGCGATCGTGCGGCCGTACGTCAAATGGGATGACCAGCCGGCGTCGCCCGAGGCTGCGCGCGAGGCCTTGTTGCGCGCAATGTGGCACACGCGCACGGCACCGCAGGGTCCGGTGTACGTCAACCTCGATGCGGAAATGCAGGAAGCGCCCCTCGCCGCTCCGCTGCCGCCGATCGCCGCGGCACGTTACACGCCTAGCGTGGCGAGCGCGCCTGCCGTTGAAGTCGTGCGCGAAGCCGCGGCAATATTGCGCCGGGCCAAGCATACGATGTTCCTCATCGGGCGTGTCTCGCGCGATCCCGTGGCCTGGGACGCGCGTATCGCGCTCGCGGAAGCGCTCAACGCCACCGTTCTCACCGATCTCAAGGTGGGCGCCGCGTTCCCGACCGATCATCCGCTCCACGCAAACGCGGCGGGCATCCTGCTGCGGCCGGAAGCCGCCGAGGCGATCGCAAAGGCCGATGTGATCCTGAGCCTCGACTGGGTCGATCTGGCCGGCACGCTCAAGACCGCCTGCGGCGGTGAATCGTCGGCGAAGATTATTCAGGTGTCGCTCGATCACCTGCTGCATGGCGGCTGGAGCATGGATTACCAGGGACTCCCGCCGGTCGATCTCTTCATCGCGGCCGAGCCCGACGCGGCGGTCCCGATGCTGCTCGAGGCGCTTGCGCCTACTCAAGACAAAGCGCCGGCGGGCAGCGATCCCGCCAAAGCATTCTTGGCGCGCAAGCATACGTTTTCGGCAGCGCCCAGCGAGAACGGACGCCTCAGCACCGACGATGTCGCCGTCGCGCTGCGCGGTGTCGTCGGTGAGCGCCCGACGTCGTTCAGCCACCTGCCGTTGTCGTGGAACGGCGCGAGCTGGCCGTTTCGCCATCCGCTCGATTTCCTCGGATCGGATGGTGGCGGAGGCATCGGTGCCGGGCCCGGAATCGCCGTCGGCGCGGCGCTCGCGCTCAAGGGTTCCGGCAGGTTGCCGGTCGCCGTTTGCGGAGACGGCGATTTTCTGATGGGCGCGACCGCGATCTGGACGGCCGTCCACTATCGGATTCCACTGTTGATCATCGTCGCCAACAATCGCTCGTATTACAACGACGAGGTGCATCAGGAGCGCGTTGCCCGCATGCGCGACCGGCCGGTCGAGAACAAGTGGATCGGCCAGCGCATCGCCGATCCCGATCTGGATCTTGCGGCGATAGCACGCGCTCAGGGTGCGCAGGGCTGGGGTCCGATCGAGAAGCTGGACGCGCTTGGAACCGCGCTGGAGCAAGCGGTTCGCGCGGTGGACGACGGTGCGGTCGCCGTCGTCGACGTTCGTGTGCAAGGGGGCTATACCCCCGCGCTAACCGCCGCGCTGACGCAAAATCGCCGCGGCTGACCTAGGGCCTGTTAACGCCATATGCCCGGCGACTCCGCGCCGTCACCCATTGCTTCGATCGACACGGCGCTCCCGGGAGACGCGCGCCTGCTCGACGTCGAACGGGTCAGCAAACGCTTCGTTACCAGCGAAGGCGTGATCACTGCCGTCGACGACGTTTCGTTTTCGATCGCGCCGGGCGAGTTCGTGTCGATCATCGGGCCGTCGGGCTGCGGCAAATCCACCTTGTTCAACATCGTCGGCGGACTGGTTGCGGATTACGACGGCCGGGTGACCGTCGCCGGCGACGTCGTTCGGGGCACGCATCCGGCGATCGGCATGGTGTTTCAGGAAGAGTCCACCTTTCCGTGGCGGACCGTGGTTGAAAATGTCGCCTTTCCGCTCGAGATCGCGGGAGCGTCCAAAGAAGCGCGGCTCGAGCGTGCGGAGCACTTCGTCAACATGGTCGGCTTGCGTGGCTTCGAGCGCCGTTTTCCGGCCGAGCTTTCCGGCGGCATGCGGCAGCGCGTCGCGTTGGCTAGAACGCTCGCGTCCGAGCCTCGTATCCTGCTGATGGACGAGCCCTTCGCCGCGCTCGATGAGCAGACGCGGCTCCTGCTCGGCGACAGAGTGCTGCAGATCCAGCAGACGCTCAAGCAGACGACGCTGCTTATCACCCACAATCTGACCGAGGCGGTCCAGCTCTCCGACCGCGTGCTGGTAATGACGTATCGGCCCGGACGCCTCAAGCGAGTGGTGGACATCCATCTGCCGCATCCTCGCGATTCCGAGGTCGTCAGCAGCGATGCCTTCGGACACTATGTCGCCGAGATCTGGCACGACCTGCGCGAGGAGGCGAGCCGCGGGATACGCGATGACGAATCGCGCGTGCTCGAAGGGAGACCCAAGCGGTGAGCCGGGCGCCGCTTAAGAAGTGGATGGCTTCGCGTATCGGCGCCCGCCTCATCGGTGCCGTGACGGCGCTGGTCCTGATCGGATTCGTCGAGCTGGCTATCCGCGTGGGAATCGTCAATCGCTTTATCGTGCCGCTGCCCTCGGAGATCATCGTCGCAATTCCGCGCATCATCGTCGAGGAGAACGTGCTGCACCGTTTCTTGCAGACGGCCCAGGAAGTTCTGTGGGCGAGCCTCCTGCTCGCCGGCGTCGGCATACCGATCGGCGCCCTCCTCCACCGATTCAGCATCATCCGGCTGGCATGCGAGACATGGGTGGGCGCGCTCGCCGCGGCGCCGATCGTGCTCATGTACCCGCTATTTCTGGTCATCTTCGGGCGCAGCGCAACCACGATCGTGATGATCGGCTTCGCCGCCGGACTCGCGCCGGTCATCCTGAAGACGCTCGAAGGCCTGGCTGGAACGCGCCAGGTCCTTCTCAATGTCGGTCGCAGCTTCAGGCTCACCGCCTCGCAGCAGTTCTGGAAAATCCTGCTGCCGGCCGCGCTGCCGACGGTATTCGTCGGGCTGAAACTCGGGCTCATCTTCGCGATGATCAATATCGTCGGGGTCGAGTTCCTGATCAACTTCGGCGGGCTCGGCCAACTCATCAACGAGCTTGCCGAGCGCTACGACCTCCCCGGAACCTACGGCGCGATCTGCTTCGTGATCCTGACCAGCATCGTGTTCTTCGATACCACCGAGCGGCTGGAGCGCTTCCTGAGGCCAGGCGCGTGAACCGCGCTGCCACGGCCGCCGCGACCGCCACCGGCGCTGCGATAGGCCGCCGGGTGACGGTCGCGCGCGTCGTCATCATCGCCGTCATCCTTATCGGCTGGGAAGCGCTTTCGCTGTCGGGCTTGCTGTTTCGCGATGTCGTGCCATCGCTCGCCGCCATCGGCCGGGCGATCGGCCGCCTGCTTGCCAACGCGGACTTCTACGCCAATCTCGGCATTACCATCGGCGAGATCGGCGTGGGACTTCTCATCGGCGGAGTTTGCGGACTGGCGACAGGCATTCTTCTGGGCGCCAACCGCTTTCTGTCGCGCGCCTACGAAGCGTTCATCTACTACCTGGGACCGACGCCGAAGATCATCTTTTTCCCGGTCATGATCATGTGGTTCGGCGTCGGCTCGGGCTCCAAGATCGCGATGGGCGCGCTGTCGTGCTTCTTCCCGATCGCGATCAGCGCCGCGTCGGGCATGCGGCAGATCGACCGCGTGCTCATCCGCGTCGGACAAAGCTTTCGCGCCTCGACATGGCAAATGGTGTCGAAGATCTATCTTCCGGCGATGCGGGATCCGGTGGTGAATGGCGTCAGGCTCGGCCTCGGCGTGGCGCTTATCGGCACCTTGCTGGCGGAGACCAAGCTGTCGAACCGCGGCATGGGCTACCTGGTCATCCAGGCCTATTCGACTTTCGACATGCCGAAAATGTACGCCCTGCTGATCGTATTGTTCGTCCTTGCGATCGGCGCCAATGCGCTGATCGGCCGGCTGAGCAGGACCGCTGCGCGATGACCTCCTCTGCTCCCGCTGCGGACGCCACGCTGCATCTTCCCGACCATCTCACACTCCATTACGGCGGCGCGTGGCACGAGCCCAACTCCGGCCGATTCGACGAGACCCTGAATCCGAGCACGGGCCAGCCGCTTGCCCGCGTCGCAGTCGGCAATGCCGCCGATGTCGACGCGGCGGTCGCCGCGGCGGCACGCGGCTTTGCCGAATGGCGGGCGATTCTGCCACTGGAGCGGGGCCGAATTCTTCGCCGCATGGCCGAAGTGCTGCGGCAGAATGCCGCCGAGCTGGCGATGATCGACGCCGCCAACTGCGGCAATCCGGTGCGTGAAATGACCAGCGACGCATTGATCGCCGCCGCGCAGCTCGATTTCTTCGCCGGGCTAGTCACCGAGATGAAGGGCGCCTCGATACCGATGGGGCCCGATGTGGTCAACTTCTCCGTACGCGAGCCCATCGGCGTCGTGGCGCGCATCGTGCCGTTCAATCATCCGTTCATGTTTGCCGCCGGCAAATCGGCGGCGCCGCTTGCGGCCGGCAATGCCGTCGTGATGAAGCCGCCCGACCAGGCGCCGTTATCGGCGCTGCGCCTGGCCGAGCTCATCGATGGTCTGCTGCCCGCCGGGGTTTTCAACGTCGTGCCCGGGAACCGCGAGACGGGCGCCGCGCTGGCCGCGCATCCGGGCGTGGGCATGGTCGCGATCATCGGCAGCGTCGCCGCGGGACGCGCGGTCATGCGTTTGGCAAGCGACACCGTCAAACCGCTGCTGCTGGAGCTCGGCGGCAAGAACGCGCTGATTGCCTACGCCGACGCCGATCCGGACGAAGTTGCGGCAGCCGCGGTCGGCGGCATGAACTTCACTTGGTGCGGTCAATCGTGCGGCTCGACCAGTCGCGCCTTTATTCACGCCGCCATCCACGATGCGGTGCTCGAGCGCGTCAAGTCCCGCGTCGCTGCATTCAAGCCGGGCCTGGCGACCGATCCCGCGACGACCATGGGCGCGATCGTGAGCGCGGCTCAGCTCGATCGTGTGCTGGGTTGCATCGCGAGTGCCCAGCAGGAGGGAGCGCGCCTGCTCCATGGCGGCAAGCGGCCTTCCGATCCCGCGCTTGCCGGCGGGTTCTTTGTCGAGCCCACCGTCTTTGTCGACGTCACGTCGGCGATGAAGATCGTCCGCGAGGAGATCTTCGGTCCGATGCTGGCGATCCTCAAGTGGTCGGACGAGGCGTCCATGATGGACGAAGTGAACGCGGTCGACTACGGCCTCACCTGCTCGATCTGGACCAATGATCTTTCCGTCGCGCATCGCACGGCGATGAACGTGCAGGCGGGCTACGTCTGGATCAACGAAGTCGGCAAGCATTTCCTCGGCGCGCCCTTCGGCGGCGTCAAGCAGTCGGGCTTCGGGCGCGAGGAATGCCTCGGCGAGATGCTGTCATTCACGCAGGAGAAGAACATACACGTGCGCCTCCGGCCAAAGGATGCTGGCTGAAGGTTGGGTTTGCCGGGTCGACGAAATCTTCGCGCCGCTCTCGCACCTCATTCACAGGCAATGTCCGACAACCACCACGACGCGCGGCGCGAGATGTGGACGGCGATCGCGCTGCTCTGGCTCGCGGGCAACGCGCTGCGAATCACCATCCTCGCGGTTCCGCCGGTCATCGCGATGATCCGCGACGAATTCGCCTTGAGCGCGACCGAGGTTGGCCTTTTGAGCAGCATCCCTCCGGCGCTGTTTGCGATCGCGGCTTTGGCGGGGTCGCTACTGGTCGCGCGTTTGGGCGTCAGGGCAGCCCTGGTCGGCGGGCTGATGCTGGTGGCCGCGGGCTCTGCGCTGCGAGGCCTGAGTACGAACTATGCCATGCTGTTCGCCACGACGATCGTGATGTCAGCGGGCGCGGCGATCATGCAGCCGATCATGCCCACCACGGTGCGCCAATGGCTGCCGCGGCGGATCGGACTGGGCACGGCGATCTACACCAACGGCTTGCTTGTCGGCGAGGTTTTTCCGGTGCTGCTGACCATTCCCTTTGTGCTGCCGATGTTCGGTGGAAGCTGGCGATCGTCGCTGGTTTTCTGGTCGCTGCCGATCGCGATCATCGCCGTCGTCGTCTACTTTTTCGCGCCGTGTCCAGAGGCCGACGGCGAGCATCCAACAAGGGCAGAAGCGCCGCGCAAGTGGCTGCCTGATTGGCACGTCGGGCTCGTCTGGCGGCTCGGTGGTCTGTTTTGCTGCATCAACGCCATCTACTTCATCGCCAACGCCTTCATCCCCATCTATCTCGCCAGCGCTGGCCGGGCGGACTTGATCGGCGATGCGTTGCTGGCGTTGAATTTCGGCCAGTTGCCGGCATCGGTCTTGCTGCTCGTGACCGCCGGCAAGCTCGAGCGCCGCGCATGGCCTTACATCGCTTCCGGCGCGCTCTCGCTACTCTCGCTCGTGGGCCTGGTGCTGATGGTCGGTCCGGCGACTGTCGTCTGGGCTGCTCTTCTCGGCTTTGCGGACGCGGCGGGGTTGATCCTCGGGCTGACCCTGCCGCCGCTCCTCTGCCGTCCGGAAGACGTCGCCCGCACATCGGCAGGAACGTTCACCATCAGCTACGGCGGCGCCGTGGCGATCGGGGTGGTCAGCGGCGCGGCGTGGGACCTGAGCGGAATTCCGGCGCTCGCGTTCGTGCCGCTGGCCGCATGCGCGGTCGGTCTGGTCGCGATCACGGTCCGCCTGCGCATGACCAAGGAGCTCCGCTGATTCAGGATCCGCGTTCGCGGTAGACTGTGCAATTGCACCGCACATTCCAGCATCCTTCAGGCGCATCGGCCGCAATGGGACGCCGCTACCATTACTACGTGTACGTGATCGAACTGTCGAAGGACGTGCTCTACGAGCCACGATTCAAGAAGGCCAATCCCGACTACGTCGCCGGCAGACAATGCGTTTACGTCGGCATGACCGGATTGAATCCCGACGTGCGCTTCGATAAGCACAAGGCCGGTATCCAGGCAAATAAATTCGTGCAAAAATTCGGTTTGCGATTGTTGACGGATCTCTACGAGGCTTATAACCCGATGCCTTACGACGGCGCGCGCGACATGGAAGTGGAGCTGGCGATCGGTCTGCGCGAAGCAGGATATGGCGTTTGGCAGGCATGAGCGCCGCCTCCACGCAGGCGGTCATCTCCGTATCGAAGCTCTCCAAAACGTTCGCCTCCGGCCTCCAGGCGCTCAGGAACATCGACCTGGACATTCGCCGCGGTGAAATCTTCGCACTGCTGGGCCCGAACGGCGCGGGAAAGACGACGCTGATCAGCGCTATCTGCGGGATCGTCAACCCGACCGAAGGCACGGTCACGGTGGACGGTCACGACATCATCACCGACTTCCGCGCCGCCCGCTCGATGATCGGTCTGGTGCCGCAGGAGTTGACCACCGATGCATTCGAAAGTGTGTGGGGGACGGTCTCGTTCAGTCGCGGCTTGTTCGGCAAGAAGCCGAATCCGGCCCACCTCGAAAAGGTGCTCAAGGATCTGTCGTTGTGGAACAGGAAAGACAGCAAGATCATCACGCTTTCCGGCGGCATGAAGCGGCGCCTCCTTATCGCCAAGGCACTGTCGCACGAGCCGCAGATCCTGTTCCTCGACGAGCCCACCGCCGGCGTCGATGTCGAGCTGCGGCGGGACATGTGGCAGCTCGTGCGCTCGCTTCAGGCCGGCGGCGTAACGATCATCCTGACCACGCACTATATCGACGAGGCCGAGGAAATGGCCGACAGAGTCGGCGTGATCAGCAAGGGCGAGATCATTCTGGTGGAAAACAAGGTCGAGCTCATGCGCAAGCTCGGCAGAAAGCAATTGACGCTGCACTTGCAGGACACGCTGCAGTTCATCCCTGCCGAGCTCACCGCCTATCATCTCGAGCTTGCGAACGGCGGAAGCGATTTGATCTATACCTACGACACCCAGGGAGAGCGAACCAGCATCGCGCCGCTGCTCGACGACCTCGACAAGGCGGGCGTCAGGTTCAAGGACCTGCAGACGACGCAGAGCTCGCTGGAGGATATCTTCGTCAACCTGGTGAGGAAGGACAAGTGAACGTACAAGCGATCCGCGCGATCTACCGCTTCGAGATGGCGCGCACCCGGCGCACGCTGATGCAGAGCATCATCTCCCCGGTTATTTCAACTTCGCTCTATTTCGTGGTCTTCGGCGCGGCGATCGGCTCGCGCATCGCCCAGGTCGAGGGGATCAGCTACGGCGCCTTTATCGTTCCCGGACTCATCATGCTGTCGTTGTTGACGCAGAGCATTTCCAATGCGTCTTTCGGCATCTACTTTCCCAAGTTCACGGGAACCATCTACGAGCTCTTGTCGGCGCCCATTTCCTATGTCGAGATCGTAGTGAGCTATGTCGGCGCGGCCGCGACCAAGTCGATCATCCTCGGACTCATCATCCTGGCGACCGCCGGACTGTTCGTGCCGCTGCGGATCGAGCATCCGTTCTGGATGATCCTTTTTCTGGTGCTCACCGCGGTGACCTTCAGTCTCGTCGGCTTCATCATCGGCATCTGGGCCGACGGATTCGAAAAGCTGCAACTCGTGCCGCTTCTGATCGTCACCCCGCTGACCTTCCTTGGCGGCAGCTTCTATTCCATCGATATGCTGCCGCCGTTCTGGCAAACAGTGACCTTGTTCAACCCGGTGGTCTATCTGATCAGCGGCTTTCGCTGGAGCTTCTATGGCATTGCCGACGTGAGCGTGGGCATAAGCCTCGCCATGGCCGTCTTGTTCATGGCGATCTCGCTGGCGATCGTTGCGTGGATATTCAAAACCGGATATCGGCTCAAGACCTAGTGAGCGACGATGGGAAGCTCCTTCTTGACCGCCGCGCCGGCCCGGACTACGCTGGATCGGATTCCAGTTTGCGAGTCCCGAAGAGCTTGTGCTTTGCGCCGTGGCGGCAGCCACCGGGCGCGACAGGCGAGGAGTGTCGAATGAAGGGAATGCCATTCGCGGGCGGTTTGGCCGCGCTGCTCTTTGGGCTGCTCTGCGTGCCGGGCATGAGCCACGGCGCCTCCATCAAGGGCAAGGTGGTCTTTGTCGGTACCGTTCCGGCGCAGAAAAAAGTCGATGTGACCATCGACCAATACGTGTGCGGCAACCAGAAGGATGCGGGCGATCTGTTGTTATCGCCGCAGAAAGAGTTGAGAAACGCCGTCGTTTGGCTGGAGAATGCGCCAGCCAGCACCGCCGCGCCGGCTCCATCGGCCAACGTCGAGATGGATCAGAACGGATGCACGTTCATCCCGCGGGTCCTCTTGGTGCCTGTGGGCGGCACCGTGGACTTTCTGAACAGCGACCGCCTGCTCCATAATATTCACGCGACGCCGAAGCTGAACGCATCGTTCAATCGGACGCAGCCGAAGAGCCGGACGATCCCGATCACGTTCGACAAACCGGAGATCGTGCGCATCAATTGCGACCTCCACTCGTGGATGGCGGGTTGGGTCGTGGTGGCGGCGCATCCCTACTATGCGATCACCGGCGCCGACGGCCAATTCGCTTTCGACAATCTGCCGCCCGGACAATACAATCTCCAGGTATGGCACGAACGCCTGGGGACAACGCGGGCGAGCGTCACCGTCAGCGACCAGCAAGCCGGGCGCGTCACCGTCGAAATGAAGTCTCCCTAGGTTGCGCTAAGTTTACCTAACTCGCGCGGCACGCTCATGGAAGCACCTCGATCTTCTTCGAGGCTTCCCAGGCGGCGGAATGGGTAGGCTCGGCGACGGCCCGGAGCGACCCGCCTTCGTCCAGGGCGATGGTGAACGTCACCACCGGCAGCGAATATACCGGGTGGAGGTACGTGCGCGCGATTTCCACGCTGTCCTTGTAAAGCGCGATGTAGCGGACGAAATGCTCGGATAGCGAGGGATGCTGTCCCCCGCTGCCGACATTTATCGTGACGTTGAACCATTCACCGCGCTTGACGGAGTCAGGCGCGACGATCTTCGGCGTGTGCTTTGCATCGTAGCTCGTGTGGATACGTTGGAACTCCGGCGTGAACTGCTCCGCCTGCTCACCTGCGGCGTGGACCCGCGCAACGCCCGGGCCGAGGCAAAGGAAAAGCACCGCGAAAGCGATGCGTCGTTGAACTCCAATGGCGTTTACCATCTCAGCACCTCCGATTCGTGGATCAGGGTTCGGGTAGAAACTGGCGAACCAGCGCCAGAAGCTCGCGTGGACTGTAAGGTTTCGCGAGATAGCTGTTGGCACCGGCCGCCGACGCTTTTTCCCGATCTCCGCTCAGCGCGAACGATGTGATCACGATGATCGGGATGTGGCCCGTTCGGGGGTCCGCCTTCAAGACCCGCGTCGCATCAAGGCCGGACATCTTGGGCAACTGCACGTCCATGAGGATCAGATCCGGCACCTCCTGTTGCGCCTGGGCGACCCCGGATTCGCCGTCCACGGATTCGATCAGCCGGTACGAAGTGCGGCTGAGCAGCTGGCGCACTATTTTCCGATTGTATTCGTTGTCTTCGATGTAAAGAATCGTCTTTTCGCTCATGCGCCTTCGCCTTTCGTCCGTAGCGGAACGGCAAAGAAGAACGTGCAGCCCTTGCCCATCTCGCTCTCGATCCAGATACGGCCCCCGTGCATCTCCACGAATTTCTTGGTGATGCTCAAGCCCAGGCCCGTCCCTCCAAACTCACGCGTCACGGTCGCGTCGACCTGACGGAACTCCGCGAACACATTCTCCAGCTCCTCCTTCGGGATGCCGATGCCCGTATCCGAGACGCGATAGATGAGCTCGCTGCCGACGAGCTCCACGCCGATCTCGACCCGCCCCTCCTTGGTAAACTTGATCGCATTGCCGGCGAGGTTCATCAGGGATTGAGTAAGGCGTCCGTTGTCGCCGTAGGCGACGGGAAGATCGTCGGGAACGCTGATTACGAAGTCCAGACCTTTCTCGGCGGCCAGCGACCGCAACGAAACGTGAACGATGTCGATGACCTCGCGAACCGAATACTCCCCTAGTGCGAGCTGCATGCGTCCGGCTTCGATCTTGGACAGGTCCAGAACATCGTTGATCAGGCGCAGCAGATGGCGGCCGTTGACCTGGATGTCGGCGAGCGGTTCCCTCAGATCGGTCGGCACCTCGCCATAGAGTCCGTCGAGAACCATTTCGGTGAAGCCGAGGATGGCGTTCATCGGCGTGCGTAGCTCGTGACTCATGTTGGCGAGAAATTCCGATTTTGCCTTGCTCGTCTCTGCCAGTTGCAGGTTCAGACGACCGAGCTCGGCCGCCGCGCGGCGCTGCTCGGTGTCGAAACGTTGAAGCTCTTCGCTCATATGGTTCATCCGCTCTGCCAGCGCGCCGAACTCATCGCGATTAGGCACGCTGATGCGTTCGCCAAAATTGCCCGCCGCCACCTTGTCCAGGAAGGTCTGCGCTTCGCGCACCGGGAGGATGAATGACCACGAGATAACGAAACCGCAGAGTAGCGCGAATATCACCGCGCTCACCGCAAAAGCGCTAGTCAGAATCAGCGATCTGCGGTTGGCGGCAGTGACGCTTTGGCGCAGGCGCGCCATTCGATCCTGCTGAGCCGCGACCAGCCGGCCCACCCGTGTGGTTATTTCGGTATCCAGCCGCTCCTGGCGGTGCACAAGCGCGCCGGTCACCACGCCGAGCTTGCCATCGCGGATGGCGTTGGCCATGTCGGCCACGACCGCCATCGCCTCGTCCTGCGATGCCCTTATCTCCTCGACCAGGCCCCGCTCGGCTGTTCCCGCCGCTTCCACCTTGGCGAGGCTGTCATTGAAACGATTGTTCTCGCGCAGGATCTTGGAAATCGCCTCCTCGTCCTGCGAAAGAAGCGCGAGATCGGTGTAATGCATCTGCCTCGCCAGCGCATGCTCGCCTTGCTGCGCCAGGCTGACCATTTCATGCGCTTCGTCGAGCAGCTGGCTCTGGTGCGTCGCACTGACGATGGTCTGCAAGCTCACCAGCGCCATCGCGATAAAAAGCAACGTGACGATCAGAAACGCGGCGAGCAGCTTGGTATGGACCGAGGCGCGAATGCCCGCGACCCAACGCACCAGCAAGCGAAGCAGTGTTCGCCTCTGGATACGCTCGGCGAGCTCTTCGAGCTTGATTTCCGGATGCTCCGTCGATGACGGATTTTCGAGTGAGGATTGCACGCTGTTCTTACTGCCTTTGCGTCCTTGTGAATCTCCGGCCGAGGCCGTATATTCCCAGATCGCTGGGACAATCGTTGGTGAGAACCCCTCCTCGCATCCTCATCGTCGACGACAACCCGACGAACGTCAAGGTCCTGCAGACTCGACTGGCTGCGGAGGGCTACGAGATCCTCACCGCGGCCGATGGCGAGGAAGGGCTGGCAGCCGCCCGGCAGCATACTCCGGATCTGATACTGCTCGACGTCATGATGCCCAAGCTCGACGGCTTCGAGGTGTGTCGGCGCTTGCGTGCCGATGCCGCGTTCCCGTTCACGCCGATCATCATGGTGACCGCGATGGCGGATTCGAAGGACGTGATCGCGGGGCTCGAGGCCGGTGGCGACGAGTACCTGACCAAACCGGTCGACCACGCCGCATTGGCCGCCCGCGTACGCTCGATGCTCAGGATCAAACGCCTGCACGACACGGTCGAGACACTCGCCGCCGAAGTGAAGGAGTGGAACGCTTCGTTGGAGCGGCGAGTCGCCGAGCAGGTCGGCGAGCTCGAGCGCGTCGGCCGCCTGCGGCGCTTTTTTTCGCCGCAGCTCGCGGAGCTCATCGTCAAGGGCGGCACCGATGATCCGCTGAAGAGCCATCGCCGCGAAATCACGGTCGTGTTCCTCGACCTCCGCGGCTTCACCGCCTTCGCCGAAGTCGCCGAGCCCGAGGAGGTGATGACCGTGCTACGCGAGTATCACCAGGTCACCGGCAAGCTGATTCTCGAATACGAAGGCACGCTCGAGCATTTTACCGGCGACGGAATTACGATTCTTTTCAACGATCCGCTGCCGATCCCCAACCCCGCCGAGCGCGCGGTGCGGATGGCACTGTCGATTCGCGAGCGCGTCGGCCGCATGGCGGAGGACTGGGTCAAGCGCGGCTACGAACTAAGTCTGGGGATCGGCATCGCGCAGGGCTTTGCGACGATCGGCGCCATCGGCTTCGAAGGTCGCTGGGACTACAGCGCGATCGGGACCGTCACCAATCTGGCCGCGCGCTTGTGCGGCGAGGCGCCGGGCGACCAGATTCTGATCGCCCACCACGTCTACTCGGGAGTCGAGGCTATCGTGGAAGTCGACCCCCAGGAGGTGCTGACGCTGAAGGGCTTCCGCCGCCCTGTGATCGCCTATCGGGTGCGGGGGTTGAAAGCGCCGCAGAGCTGAACGCATCGGACCGACTTCGGTTGTCAGTCCGCGTATCCCGGTAACTCGCGATCGAGTATCCGCATCATCGCCTCGAAGTACAGGCGCTCACGCTCCGCGCGTGAGTGTCGGTCCTTCTCGGACGGCACCTGGACCTCTGCCACGATGTCGTCGGACAGCACCTCCAGCGGCCGTCCCGTGGACATCGCCAAGATCTGGGTTCGGCACACGCGCTCGAGTTTGTAGAGCCGCTTATAGGCCTGTGCGATCGTGCTTCCGGTCGCGATCACGCCGTGGTTTTTCATGAAGACGATGTGCTTGTCGCCGATCAATCGCGCCAGGCGCTCGCCTTCCTCGAGCGAATCCGCGGTCCCGGCATAATGGTCATCGTAGGCGATGTGGCCGTGAAAGAACGCCGCTGTCTGGTTCGCCGGCAGGAGGCGGTTGTCCTTCAGCATGTTGAGCGCGAGTGCCCACGGCTGGTGGGTGTGAAGCACGACGCGTACGCCGCAGATACGGTGGATCGGCGCGTGTATGCATTGCGCCGACAACTCGACGACGCCTTCGCCCTCGAGCGTGCTGCCGGACTCGTCGAAGACGATCATGTCGCTCGCCCGCGCCTCCGACCAATGCAGGCCGAAGGGAAGGATCAGGTACTGGTCGTCGCGGCCGGGAACGGTCACGGTGAAGTGATTGTCGATCCCCTCCTCCAATTCGTGCAGCACCGCCAGGCGATGGGCGGCGGCGAGATGCGCCTTCGCCTGAGCGACCGGATCGACCGCGCGCGAGGAAGATAAGGGATGGACCGACATGATGTACCTCTTTGGGCAAGCTCCAGGGCGCATTATAGCGGGCACGGCAGGCCTGCCCTTCGCACACATCGCTGAGACGTTAATTGCCGCGTCCGCCTTCAGTTGCGGACGGGTCACAAGCGCATGGTCGATGACGCTGCTCGCGTCGCGCAACGCCTCGCATTACAGTGGCAGTCGCGGCGGCTTGACGCTTCCATGGCTCGCTCCTCGCGTTAACGCTTGCCATCTTACGCATAGCGATCGGGATTGAGCCCTTCCATGCTGCACGAAAGCGGCTCGCCGGACAGTGCTTCGGCGATCAGCTTGCCGGTAATCGGCCCGAGGCTCATGCCCATCATCGCATGGCCGGTGGCGACCGAGAGATTGGCGAAGCGCGAAATCCTGCCTACGTAGGGCAGGCCGTCGGGCGAGCATGGACGAAGGCCCGAGCGGACCGTCGCCTGCTCCAAATGCGCTGGCGTGATGTCCGGAAAATATCCTGCGACCGATTTGACGATCCCGCGCACGCGCGCGGCATCGATGCGTTCGTCGATTCCGGTCAGCTCCATGGTTCCCGCGAATCGCAGCGAGCTTCCCATCGGCGTCACCGCAACGCGCGCTTCACTCAGGATCGCGCACCCGCGCGGCAACGATGCCGGGTGCTCCATGGTCAGGCTGTATCCCTTGCCTGCTTGCATCGGAATGCTGATGCCGAGATCGCGCACGATATTCTTCGACCAGATTCCTGCGCAGACGACATATTCGTCGGCGCTCAGTTCCGCGCCATCGGAGCGACTTGTGCGCACTGCCTCGATCCGATCGCCGTTCGACCTCCAATCGGCCACGCCGGTATCGTACGACACTTGAACGCCCGCCCGCTCGACCTCGCGCGCGAGCACCGCCATGAGCCGTCCGGGCGTCAGATGGCAGTCCACGGGAAAGTACACCGAGCCGGCAATGGCCATGCGAAGGTTCGGCTCGAGCTCCGCCGTCGCCGAGGGCGTCAGCACCTCGGAGGAAATTCCAAGCCGCCGTGCATAAGCAGCCGCTTTCGTCTCCTCCTCGAGACCGCGTTCGGTGTTGCACAACATGAGCATGCCGCGCTCGACGAGATTGAACCCGTCGCTCCAGAGCGACGCCCATTCCCTGTAGCAATCGCGGCTGGCAAAGTGAAGATCGCGCAGAACCGGCGCCGCGCGATCGACGTGGGCCTGCGTCGCCGCCCGATGGAATTTCCAGGCCCAGCTCAAGAGGTCGGCGCTCAAACGCGGCTTGACGTAAAACGGGCTTTCGGGATTCCACATCCACCGCAGACCGAGCCGCACCATCCCGGGACTGGCCAGAGGAACGATGTGGCTCGGCACAAGCATGCCGGCATTGACAAAGGAACAGCCGTCGCGATTTCGGCCTGCCCGCTCGAGGAGCGTGACACGATGTCCTTTGCGCGAACAGTAATAGGCGACGCTAAGCCCAACGATGCCGCCGCCGACGATGAGCACATGCTTGCTCACACTTGGCGGTCGATGCCCCACCGCAAGGGATCCGCATCATCGAAGATCAGCGTCGATTCGCCGGTGACGTAGGCCTCGCCCGTGATATGAGGCACCACGCGGTCGCGATGATTCTCGTCGACGGTGAACGACGCCTCGAACACGGTGCCGATGACACTCTCCTGCCGCCATACTTCGCCAGGCTGCAACTTCCCGTCGGCAAAAAGGCACGCCAGCTTGGCGCTGGTGCCGGTGCCGCAAGGCGAGCGATCGTACGCCAGGCCCGGGCACAGCACGAAATTGCGGCTGTGCGCCTGCGGTTTGGCCGGAGCGCCGAAGACCTCGATGTGATCGATTTCGGCGCCGTTCTCGCCGCGAACGCCGGTTGTTTTCAGCGCCTGCCGCACCTTGGTCGCGAAACCAGTGAGCGCGGCGGTATTGTCGGCGGAAACGGCAAGCCCGCGCGCTTCGACCAGGAAAAACCAGTTGCCTCCCCAAGCCACGTCTCCGATGACTTCGCCGTATCCCGGAATGTCGAGCTTCACTTCCGAGGCGAAACGATAGCTCTGCACATTGCTCACGGTGACGCGGGCACGATCATGCAACTTTGCGGTCACGACGCCGACGGGGGTTTCGATGCGATGGGTGCCGACGCCGATCCTGCCCAGGTGCGCGAGCGTGACGATGAGACCGATTGTCCCGTGGCCGCACATGCCGATGGTTCCGATGTTATTGAAAAAGATGACTCCGGCCGCGCAGCTCGAATCGAATGGCTCGCACAGCAGCGCCCCGACAAGGACATCGGATCCGCGGGGCTCGTTTACGACACCGGAGCGAAAGCGATCGCAATCGGAGCGAAAGCGATCGAGACGCTTCGCGACGCTGCCGCCGCGAAGGTCCGGGCCCCCGT
>JALZAO010000124.1 GCA_030948305.1 Pseudomonadota bacterium | reverse complement strand
CGGCCTGCCGGATCGCGATTTCTATCTCAGTGCCGACGCGAAATTCAGCCAGTGGCGCGACGCCTATCGAACGCACATCGCCGCCGTGCTGACGCTCGCAGGAGATTCATCCGTGGTTGCCAAGCGCAAGGCGGAGGACATATTCGGCTTGGAACTCTCACTTGCCCGCGCGTCCCGCGAGCGGGCTGCGTTGCGCGATCCCAACGCGAATTACCATCTAATGACGCAGGACGATGTCAAAGCGTCGGCTCCCGGATTCGCGTGGGCTCGTTTTTTCCACGCTTTTCGGATACCGCGCTCGACGCCGGTCAACGTCAGACAGCCTGAATTTCTTCAAGCTTTTGCGGCGCTCGCGCGAGACGCGGACCTCTCGACCTGGCGCGAGTACCTTCGCTGGCAGCTTCTGCGCGAAGCATCGCCGGTGCTGCCGCGCGCTTTCGAAGGCGAGCACGATCGCTTTTGCAACGCGACGCTCAAAGGCACCACGTCTGCCGCGCCCCGCTACCGACGCGTCCTGGACGTGATCAGCGGGCGCCTCGGCGCCGAGCCGATGGGGCACGCCGCGGGCCAGCTGTTCGTCGCGACGTCCTTTAAGCCGACAGCCAAAGCCAAGGCGCGCGAGGCGGTCGACGACATCAAGGCCGCGCTTGCCGAGCGCATCGATACGCTCGAGTGGATGAGCGATGCAACCAAAGCGCAGGCTCGAATCAAGCTGGCGGCGATGGACATTAAGGTCGGCTATCAGGATCCTCCGCGCGACTATTCCGCCTTGCGTGTCGACAGCCAAAGCTACACCAGCGATTGGCTGCGCGCCAACCGCTTCGAGATGTCACGCACGCTGGCCAAGCTCTCGCGTCCGGTCGACCGCAGCGAATGGTTCATGGCGGCCCACATCGTCAACGCATATTACAGTGCGACCCGGAACGAGATCGTCTTTCCCGCAGGCATCCTGCAGCCGCCATTCTTCGACGCCGACGCCGACGCCGCGGTCAACTACGGCGGCATCGGCATGGTGATCGGGCACGAGATCACGCATGGCTTCGACGATTACGGCCGCCAGTACGACGCGGAAGGAAACCTGCGCGACTGGTGGCAGGCCGACGACGCACGGCGCTACGGCGAGCGCGCGGCGAGTATCGAGAAGCAATACGGCAGCTATGTCGCGGTCGATCACCTGAAGCTGAACGGCAAGCTTACCCTGGGCGAGAACATCGCCGACATCGGCGGGCTCAAGCTCTCGTTTCTTGCATTTCAGAAAGCCGCCGCGCGGCATCCGTCGCAATCTATCGACGGGCTGACGCCCGAACAGCGATTTTTTGTTTCGTTCGCACAGGTTTGGCGAATCAAGGTAAGGGACGAGCAGGCGCGTGTGTTTGCGGTCTCCGATCCGCACTCGCCGCCGCGCTGGCGCGTGACCGGCTCTTTGTCGCACCAGCCTGCGTTCGCGGCTGCGTTCGGGTGCAAGGCCGGCGACGCCATGCTGCGCGACGAAGATTCACGGACGGAAGTCTGGTAGGACTGGGTCTTGAATTGGCCCTCGAGCCTTGGCGGCGCAATGCCTTGGTAGCCGGCGCTAGCAGACCGTCTGATGCCGGTGGATGCAGGTGCGCAGGACCTCGACCGGGTCGCGCTTCCACCAATCGTTGGCCGAAAAGATCTCCACTTCGTGGGCGCCGCGATAGCCGGCGCGCTCCATCCACGATCGGATCAGCGGCAGGTCGATGACGCCATCGCCCATCATGCCCCGATCGAGCAGCAGGTCGCGTGTCGGGACGAGCCAGTCGCAAAAGTGGAAGGCGAGCAAGCGCTTGTCGCCAGCGCGCTCGATCTGATCCTTGAGGTCCGGGTCCCACCACACGTGGTAGACGTCGACCGCGATACCGAGGCCATCGTCGCCCAGCTCATCGCACAGATCGTTGGCCTGAGCCATGGTGTTCACGCAGGCGCGATCCGCCGCGTACATCGGATGCAGAGGCTCGATCGCAAGCGGCATTCCGGACGAGCGCGAGTATTCGAGCAGATCACCCAGTCCGTCGCGGACCATCGATCGCGCGCCCGCCAGATCCTTTGACGCAATGCGGCCCTCGCCGTCTTTCGGCAGCCCGCCAACCACGAGCACGAGGCATCTCGCACCGACGGTGAGCGCTTCGTCGACGGCGCGGCGGTTGTCGTCCCGCGCCGCGCGGCGACCGGCGCCGTCGATCGCCGGAAACATGCCTCCACGGCAATAGCCGGAAACGAAGAGGCCGGCGTCGCGAATGCGCTGAGCGGTCTCCTTGAGGCCGGTTTCGGCTACCTGATCACGCCACGGTGCGATGCCGCGAATGCCGAGCGCCGCGCAGCCGCTGATGATGTCGGGCAAGCGCCATTGCTGCCGAACCGTCGCCGTGTTGATCGATAGCAGGCCGGGATCCGGAGTCGGAAGCGAATCAGCCACGAAGTCGGAGTCTCATTTCGGAGCCGCGCCACTTCATGCGTCGACGCCGTGCAGCGCGCAAAGCGTGCGCATTCGCCGACTCGCGAGCTCGGGATCGGCAAGCAGGCCCGCGGCGTCGGCGAGTGTGAACAGCTCGACCAGGTGAAGAAGGTTGCGCGCGCTTTGCTGGCCGCCGACCATGACGAAATGCCTTTGCCTGCCATTGAGCCAGGCGAGAAAAACCACGCCGGTCTTGTAAAAGCGGGTCGGCGCGCAGAACATGTGGCGCGACAGGGGCATGGTGGGCGCGAGGATGGCATCGAACGTGGCGCGATCGCCGAGAGCTAGCGCCGCGAGCGCCGCCGCCGCCGCCGGCGCGATCGCGTCGAATATGCCGAGAAGCGCATCCGAGTATCCCGATTCGTCGCCACTGATCAACTCGGCGAAATTGAAATCGTCGCCGGTATACATCCGCACGCCCGACGGCAGGCGATTGCGCATGGCGATCTCCTTGTCCTTGTCGAGCAGCGAGATCTTGATGCCATCCACCTTGGAAGCGTAGCGCTCGATAACGCCGAGACAGACATCCATCGCCCGGTCCGGATCGGCGTGCCCCCAGTAGCCGGCGAGCGCCGGGTCGAACATGTCGCCCAGCCAATGCAGGATCACCGGTTCGCGCACCTGTTGCAGGATGCGCGCGTAGACTTTTGCGTAGTCGTCGGGGGATTTGGCGCAGGCCGCCAGCGCGCGGCTGGCCATGAGGACGATGCGGCCGCCGCGGCTCTCGATGGCTTCGCATTGCAGCTCGTACGCGGCGATGACGTGATCGACGGTGGTATTGGGCCGCGGCTCGAGATGGTCGGTGCCGGCGCCGCTGGCGATCAGGGCACCGGGCGTCGCGCGCGCGAGCGAGAGCGAGCGGTCGAT
The DNA here is from genome assembly GCA_030948305.1 of Pseudomonadota bacterium. Taxonomy (GTDB): domain Bacteria; phylum Pseudomonadota; class Gammaproteobacteria; order Burkholderiales; family Casimicrobiaceae; genus PALSA-1003. The sequence continues at coordinate 2,222 of JALZAO010000124.1, read as the reverse complement.
CAACTCGAGCGAGGCGGGCCAATCGAGGCCCATGCCGCGTTGCGCGGTGTCCATCGCCTCGGCCACGCCGAGGCCCAGCGACCAAAGGTAGCTCCGGTAGGCGAGCGTCGCGTCCCAGTCGATCGCCGGCGAGAGCCACGGGTCGGCCGATGAGAACGGGTCGGCGACGACGTGCGCCGCCGAATACGCGACGCGGTTAAAGCGCGCGCCCGGTCCGGGGAGCGTCCAGTTGCCCGGCCGGCGCAAGGTGTAGTCGTGCGACGTGCCATCGGCGCGAGGCAGGCGCAGGCGAATGTCAGTTTGCGCCATCGGCTCAAGCCTCCAAAGCGGGGACGTCGAGCCATCGCCGCTCGGCGGAGCTCCTAAGGCCCAACTCCGCGAGCTGAACGCCCTTCGCCCCTTCCAGGAGGTTCCAGCGGAAAGGCGTGTCGTCGAACAAGTGGCGAATGAACAATTCCCATTCAACCTTGAACGCGTTGTCGTAGATCTGGTTGGTCGGGACCTTCTGCCAGGTATCGAAAAAATTGATCGCTTGCGGAACGTCGGGATTCCACACCGGCTTGGGCGTATTGGCGCGCGCCTGCGTCCAGCAGTCGGTCAGCCCGGCGACCGCCGAGCCCAGCGTCCCGTCGACGTGAAAGGTGACGAGGTCATCGCGGCGCACGCGTGTCGCCCAGGAGCTGTTGATCTGAGCGATCACCGGCCCGTGCGGGCCGGCGAGCTCGAAGGTTGCGTATGCAGCGTCGTCCGCAGTCGCCTTGTATTCGCGGCCTTGCTCGTCCCAGCGCTTCGGGATGTGCGTCGCGCCGAGACAGGAAACGCTTTTTACCTCGCCCCAGAGATTATCGAGCACGTAGCGCCAGTGGCACAGCATGTCGATGATTATTCCGCCGTCCTCTTCCTTGCGATAGTTCCACGACGGTCGCTGCGCAGGCTGCCAATCGCCTTCGAATACCCAGTAACCGAACTCCCCCTGCACCGACAGGATGCGGCCGAAGAATCCGGAGTCGACCAGCATCTTCATCTTGAGCAAGCCGGGCAGCCACAGCTTGTCCTGCACCACGCCGTGCTTGACACCCGCGGCGTTCGCCGCGCGGTAGAGATCCATCGCTTCGCGCACGGTCGGCGCCACCGGCTTTTCGGTATAGATGTGCTTGCCGGCAGCGATGGCTTCCTTGATGAGCTTGGGCCGCAAGCCGGTCGACGCCGAATCGAAGTAGAGCGCGTCGTCCTTGTTTGCCAGCGCGGCGTTTAGATCCGTGCTCCAGCGCGTCACACCGTTGGCGGCCGCGAGCTCGGTGAGCTTGTCGGCGCTGCGGCCGACGAGGATGGGGTCGGGCATCACCCGGCGGCCGTCGGCCAGGCGCACTCCTCCCTCGCTTCGTATGGCGCAGATCGAGCGGATGAGATGTTGATTGGTCCCCATCCGGCCGGTGACGCCGTTCATGATGATGCCGAGCCGCTCGATGGACATGATTACTGAATCCTTTCTTCATGCGCAGCGATGCGATGCTGCATTGGCTCGAGCGTCGTCCAAGTCGGCTCCGCGCCGGAAGCAAATCCCGGAATCGCGAGCGAGCCCAGGGAAATGGACCCATTGCGGATCGCCAGGCGCACCGAGCCGTGGCTCGTCTGGTACAGATCAGGATGCACGGTGAGAAAACGTTGCTGTTCTGCGGCATCCGCGCCCTGACCTGCGAAGCCGTTGACGTAATGGTGCCCGTTGCGCTCGACGTGGGAGAGTCCAAGCACGCTTGCCAATGCAAGGTCCTGTTGCACCGCGAGTCCCGCCTGCATCGTCAAGTCTTCAGCCGACAGGAAGTGGCGACCAGGCGTCGAGGCGTTCCAGAGCGCACATCGGGCGGCGTTGAGCAACGATTTGTAAATACCCTTGCAGCTCTTGCTCGAAACCCCTGAGTAGCCGAGCGCGCGCGCTGCCGGAAACGCATCGAGCGTCGCATCCGACTCGTCGATCAACAGCGGCTTCGAGCGGGCGGTCTCCGCTACGTCGGTTTCCAGCGCCAGGTTGCGGGGCAGCGGTTGTTCCAGATACAGCGTTGCGGCAGCCAGCCGGGAGAGCGAAGGTGTCGCGGCAAGCTTGCGCCAGAATTCGGCGATTGCCGTCACATCCGCGAACTGCTCGTTGCCGTCCAGCGTAACCGCGTACTCCGGCAACCGGTCGAGGACGACGGCGATCTCGGTCAGGCGGCGCAGGTCTGCGT
>JALZAO010000123.1 GCA_030948305.1 Pseudomonadota bacterium | reverse complement strand
CAAGATCCGCGTTGAGGATTGCGCATGTACGTTGTTCGTTATAGGAGATGTCGCGGTTTCGCGGCCGGAGGCGCCTCAGTCCTCTTTGCGGAACCACTCGTTGCCGCCATAACCCAGGAAGCCCATCGCCAGCCGCACGATGCCGTACGATATCCAGATCGCCGCCTTATAGAGTCGCGGTCGGCTGTCCCAATCGTCGGCGGCGATGCGCCGTGAGCCCGTACGCACCATCTCGACCAGCTGTGTCTTCAGCTCGCGGTTGAAACCACGGTCGCGAACGAATACGTTGGCCTCGCGCGCCATCAGCAGACTGTAGGGATCGATGTTCGACGAGCCGACTGTCGCCCAATGGTCGTCGACCACCGCGACCTTGGCGTGCAGCATGCTGCGGTGATATTCCTGGATGATGATGCCGGCGTGAAGCAGCTGGCCGTAGAGCGCGCGCGTCGCGAAGTGCAGGAGCAGATATTCGACTCTCGCCTGCAGCAGCAGCGTCACCACCACGCCGCGCTTGGCCGCGTCCTTCAACGCCCGCCGGAACCGGATGCCGGGGAAAAAATACGAATTGGCGATGAGGATCTCGTCTTTGGCGGTTCGAATCGCGGCGAGGTATGAGCGCTCGATGTCGCGCCGATGGCGGAGGTTGTCGCGGGTGACGAATTTCGCGGTCTGCGAGCCGGCGCGTTCGCCGCGCATGCGGTCCGGAAACAACGGGACGTCGCTGCTCCCCGAGCGAACCAGCTGCACGAGCGCCCATACCCGCTGCATCGTCTGCGCGATCGGAACCACGAGCGGCCCTTTCACCATGACCGCGAAGTCGACGCGCGGCGGCGTATGGCCGGGGGTGTTGGTGTCATCGATGACGTTGATGCCGGTGACGAACGCCACCCGGCCGTCGATCTGACATAGCTTGCGGTGCAGGCGCCGCAGGCGATGCGAACGAAACTGCCACGGCGCGACCTCGGGGCGATACCGCTGCAGGTCCACGCCTGCGGCGACCATCTCCCGTTCCAGACTCGCTGTGAGGTAGAACTTCGCGCCCCAGCCGTCGACCATGACCCGCACCTTGACACCGCGACGCGCCGCGCGCTCGAATGCCGCCGCGACCTGACGGCCAGATGCGTCATCGGCAAAAATGTAGGTCTCGAACCAGACCTCGTGTCGCGCGGCATCGATCGCACGCTCCAGCGCCGGGAAGTACTCGGTCCCGTTGCGCAACAGCGTGAGCTTGTTTCCGGGCTTGTAGCGATCCACGTCGAACTACCGCTGCCTTACAGCATGCTGGCGCTCGAGATCGAAAGTTGCCGCCAGCGCGGCGTGGTCTGACAGCCGCGCCAGCGGATAGGCGTAATGCACATCGGTATCCACGATGTCCAACCCCCGCGCGTAAATGCGGTCGAGCCTGAAAACCGGCAGCACCGACGGAAAGGTTCGCGCCGGTCGCCCACGGGCGGCGGAAAACACCTCGACCACGCCTAGCTCCTGTTGCAGCGATCGATCGGCTTTGCTGCGCCAATCGTTGAAGTCGCCGGCGATGACCAGCGGCGCGTCGATCGGTACCATTTCCCGAATGCGCTCGGTCAGGGCGTGGATCTGCCAGCGCCGGCCGCGCTCGAACAGGCCGAGATGGACATTGATGCAGTGAAGATGCGGCATGCCGCGCTTGAGCTGCATCTCACAGTGCAGGAGGCCGCGGCTTTCGAATGCGTGCGCGGAAATGTCCTGGTTGGTATGCGCGACAATGGGAAAACGGGACAGCATCGCGTTGCCGTGATGGCCATGGCGGGTAGTAGCGTTCCTCCCGTACGCCACTTCCTGCCATACCGTATCGGCGATGAATTCGTGTTGCGGCATCAGCGGCCAGTCGTGGTAACGGCCGGCATGCCGGCGATGGACGCCCTGGACTTCCTGCAGAAACAGGATGTCCGCGGACATCCCGCGCAGCTTTTCGCGCAATTCATGGATGACCATGCGCCGCCCCAGGTGCGAGAAGCCCTTGTGTATGTTGAAGGTGGCAACGGTGAATCGCATGGCCTAAGAAATTTCCGGAAGATGGGCCAATAGTAGCGGCATTTGCGACGTTTGAATCGTCGTGCCTGGTGCCGACGTGGCACGATGGTGTAAGGTGGCGCGAGCCCCAGCGACCAAAGGGCCAGATGGGCCAAAACGTCCGTCTTTCGCATCATTTTCGTTCAACTCATTTTCGTTACCTCTAAGGAGCCATTCATGAAGCAACAAACGACGATTCAGGCGGCGGTGGCGGGCTTGCTCGCGCTCGGCCTCGCGGCTTCGGTCTCGGCCGCGCCGGTACCACCGGACGCAAGCAAGGACAAATGCTTCGGCGTCGCCAAGGCCGGGCAAAACGATTGCGCCGCCGGCAAGCACGCGTGCGCCGGACAAAGCACGGCCGACAACGATCCGATCTCATGGAAATACGTCGCCAAGGGAACGTGCGAAAAGATCGGCGGCAAGACAGCTCCGCCGAAGTCCTGAAGGCGAAGTTCTGACGGCAAGCGCCGGCACCCGAATTCGCCGGCGCATTTTCTACCCGCAGACCTCAAACCCGTGCCTTCCTCTGCACTCCCCGTCTCCGCCGGAATCGGTTTGCGCGCCCCCCATGTGGCGCGTGTCCGCGTCGAGCGGCCTCACGTCGGCTGGCTCGAAGTGCACAGTGAAAATTATTTTGTCGATGGCGGGCCGGCAATCGCGGCCCTGGAGGCCATCCGTCGCGATTACCCGATTTCGCTGCATGGCGTCGGATTGTCGCTGGGATCCGCCGATGCACTCGACGCCAGACACCTCGCCCGGCTCAAGCATCTCCTATCGCGGATCGACCCGAACGCGGTCTCGGAACATCTCTGTTGGAGCCACATTGACGGTCGCCATCTCAACGATCTCCTGCCGCTGCCGTTCACCGACGAAGCGCTGGCACTCGTTTGCGAGCGCGTCGACGCCGTGCAAAGCGCGCTCGGGCACACGCTCCTGGTCGAGAATGTCTCCGCCTACGTTCGCTTCGAGGACGACGCGATGAGCGAATGGGAATTCGTCGCCGCCGTTGCCCGCCGGACCGGCTGCAAGCTGCTCTTCGACGTCAACAATATCTACGTCAATGCGGTCAATCACGGTTTCGACGCGAACGCCTATATCGCGGCAATTCCACCCGACGCGGTGGCTGAGATCCACCTCGCCGGCTTCGATGCGAGCGGGGGTTGCCTCATCGACACTCACGGAGCCCGGGTCGCCCCTCCGGTATGGGAGCTTTACCGCGCCGCCATCGCGCGCTTCGGTCCCAAGCCGACGCTGATCGAATGGGACACCGATATCCCGCCGCTCGAAATCCTGCTTGATGAAGCGGCACAGGCACAGATCATTCTCGAGACGTGCGATGCCATCGCTGCATGAACTGCAGCGTGCGTTTTCGGCTGCCGCCGTTTTCGGCGATGCGGCGGCAGTGGCGTCGCTTGGCGTCGTCGCCGGCGGGCTGAAGCCCGAATCGCGGATCGACATTTACCGCGCGAATGTGCTGGGCAATTACCGCAGAGCGCTCGCAGCCACCTACCCGGTGATAAAGCGTTTGGTCGGCGCCCCGTTCTTCGACGCCGCATCCGACAATTTCGTTCGCGGCCACCCCTCGACCCGCGGCGATATCAATCGCTATGGCGCGGAGTTTTCGGCATTCCTCGGCACGTACCCGCCGGCGCGCGAGCTGAAGTACTTGCCGGACGTGGCTCGTCTCGAGTGGGCTGTCGACCAGGCAAACATCGCTCGCGACGCGAAGACGTTCGACCTCGCCGCACTGGCCGGCGTGCCCGCGGAACTGCACGGCGAGCTGCGCTTCTCCTTGCATCCATCGGCGCAATTGATCGTCTCGATATTCCCCATTCTGCATATCTGGCAGGCCAACCAGCCGGAGTGCAGCGCGGACGAACGCATCGATCTCGACGAAGGGGGCGACACGTTGCTGGTGCTGCGGCGTCCGCCCGGCATCGGCGGCATCGCCGTCGAGCGTATCTCGCGCCCGGAACATCTATTGCTCTCGTTGCTTGCTGCCGGCCGCCCGCTCGGCGAGGCTGCGAGTCGCTGCGCGGCGATATCACGCGAATTCGATCTTGCTGCCGCGCTGCAGCGCCATGTGGCAGGACAGGCCATCGTTGGATTTCACGCGCCGGTCGCGCCCACCTCGGAAAGCAGAGCATGAATGCTGCCATACCGGATTCGTTCTTCGGCCGCATTGGCGGCATCTATTGCGCCGCGACGCGCCAGATCGACAGGCTGCAGCCGCTCTTGCTGCTGGCATTCCGGCTCTACGTGGCGCGGGTGTTCTTCATGTCGGGGCTCACCAAGATTCACGACTGGAGCGTGACGGTCGCGCTTTTTACCAATGAATACCATGTGCCGGTGCTGCCTCCGGGGATCGCAGCGCTGATGGGGACGGCTGCCGAGCTTTCGATGCCGTTGCTGCTCGCGCTCGGGCTGGCCACGCGCTTCGGTGCCTTCATCCTGTTCTTCTTCAATATCATTGCCGTCGCGTCGTACGCCGCGCTGCCGGATATCGGAGTCAAGGATCACCTTCTGTGGGGCGTGCTGATTCTCGTCGTGCTTGTGTTCGGGCCGGGCAAGATCTCGCTCGACTATTGGCTCGAAGGCCGGCGCCCACGATAGTCAGGACGTGATCACTCTCGACGATGAGATGGGTGCGGCGATGTGGCTGCTTACCTAGGTCAAGCGCTATTTCTTGTCCTTGTTCTCCGACCAGCTCCGCAGCGCCGCGAGCGTCTTTTCCACATGCTTGGTCGGGTTCAAACTCATGTAGTGGTAGACGATTGCACCGTTCGGAGCTATTACATAGGAGATTCGGTTGGCGTACTCCGGGCGCGTCTGCATCACGGCGTCGAAGGATTTCATGACTGCCTGCGTCTGGTCCGAGGCGACCGGAAATCGGCTCTGGCAGGCCTGGACGGAAAACTTGGTCAGCGTTTCGATGTCGTCGCCGGAGACGCCGACCACCGATGCACCAAGTGCCTTGAACTCGCCGGTTGCATCGGCGAAATAATGCGCTTCGACCGAGCAACCCTCGGAATAGGCTGCGGGAAAGAAGTAGAGAACAACCGGTCCCTTCTTCAGGGACTCGGCCAGCGAGAACTTGTAGACTGACCCCGCCAGCGCCGCCTGCGTCGTGAAGTCAGGCGCGTTGTCGCCGATGTCCAGTGCGGCGTGTGCGGGGAACGAAAACCAGAGCGAAAACATCGCGCAGGCGAGGAAGCGTTTCATGACCAGCTCCATCGAAACATCGGCATTCATTGTATCGCGGCTTCGCGGAAGCATTGTGCTTCTGATGGTGATCTTGTTATCGGCTTGCGGCTCGCTGCCGATGCAGGTGGATCGCCCGTTTTCGCCGGCGCTGAAGCCTTCTCCCGAGAGCCCGCTGGTCAGGATCGCGCAGGACTCGAGTCCGGCGCCGGCACTGACGGGGTTTCGGCTGATGCCGCTCGGCATCTACTCGCTCGACGCGCGCATTCAGCTTGCGCGCAGGGCCCGTTACTCGCTCGATGTCCAGTATTACCTGATTCAAAACGATCGCACCGGCCGCTTGCTGATGCGCAATTTGCGAGACGCGGCAT
>JALZAO010000122.1 GCA_030948305.1 Pseudomonadota bacterium | reverse complement strand
TGCCCAGCCGCCCGCTCCTCCCGCGCGCCACCGGCCCCTTCGCTGTCATAAAAATGCCATAATTCCGACACAATCGATGGGTACCCTATAGGGCATCAGCCCTCGCCTTCGCGCCCTGCGTGCCCGCGATGAATGACCCTCCCTGGCGCCCAGGACGTTCGGCGACAGCCATCAAACCGGCCCCCTATTCCCTTGACGATCCAAAAGGAATCCCTTTCGACGGAACCGGCGTCGCAATTCGAGTCCCGCAAGAAGGATCATCTGCGCCTGGCGCTGGACGAATCGGCGCAGGTCAAGGACAACGGGCTCGATGCTATCGAGCTCCTGCACGAGGCGCTTCCGGATCTCGATTTCGACGATGTAGAGATTGCGACGCGATTTGGCGGGCACCCTTTGAGCTCACCGCTGTTCGTGAGCTCGATGACCGCGGGGCACGATCGCAGCTATGCCGTCAACCGGGTCCTGGCAGAGTTCAGCTCACGCAGAAATATTTTGATGGGCGTCGGTTCCCAGCGCAGGCAGCTGACCGACGATCACGCCGCAGAGGAATGGAAACGCCTGCGGGGAGAATTTCCTGCTGCGCTCCTGCTCGGAAATCTCGGCCTTGCGCAACTCATCGAGAATTCCACGGACGACATTCGAAGGCTTGTCGACAGTATCGATGCGCTTGGTCTTTTCGTGCATCTCAATGGTCTGCAGGAAGTGCTGCAGCCCGAAGGCACGCCTCGCTTCCGCGGCGGACTGAAAAAACTCGAAATCGTCTGCCGCAGCCTCGATGTGCCGGTGATCGTCAAGGAGGTCGGATGCGGACTCTCGCTGTCGACCCTGAAGCGCCTCGACGGCACGGGCATTTTCGCGGTCGACGTCGGCGGATACGGTGGAACCCACTGGGGCCGCATCGAAGGCAGGCGGTCTCACCATAACTCGCGTTCCGCGCAGGCGGCGAGAACGTTTTCCGACTGGGGCATCTCCACCTGCGACTCGCTTCTTTACGCCAGGCAGGCAAGCGTCGGCTACCAGATATGGGCGTCGGGCGGCATTCGAAACGGCCTCGATGCTGCCAAGGCGCTCGCGATGGGAGCACGGATGATCGGCGTGGCCAAGCCATGGCTCGCCGCGCTGACGGATCATGCGGACGATCCCGTGGCCGCGCTGGATCTCCTTGCCGACCAGATCGAATTCGAGCTCAGGATCGCGATGTTCTGTACGGGTTGCGTCAATCTCGAAGAGCTCTCAACAGGAAATGTGTGGAAATGCAGACAAAAAATCTAGCGGCGGCGTTTACCGGTTTTTCCAAACTCGGACGCGACGAGCGGTTGAAGGCGCTCCTCGACATGGGCGCGCTCGAGGTCGACGACATCGCGTATTTGCGCAGCGGCGGCCTGAAGGATATGTCGTTCGCCGACAGCTTCATCGAGAATGCAATCGGCTATCTCGAGATACCGCTCGGCATTGCCACCAACTTTCGTATCGATGGCAGGGATTACGCAATACCGATGGCGGTGGAGGAAACATCGATCATCGCCGCCGCAAGCAAGACCGCGCGCTGGGTGCGCGATTGCGGGAGTATCGCGACTGAAGTACGCGGCGCGCACATCATCGGGCAGATCCAGTGCGCCAACGTAGGCAACTGGGCCCGTTTTCAATCGCGGCTGTCCACGCAGAAGGGGCACCTGATCGCGCTCGCCAACCAGGAGCCGGCCGCGAGCCTCGTGCGCCGCGGCGGCGGCGTCAACGATCTCGAGATCCGGGCTGTCAAGCGTCCCGACGGCGGCACGATGGGCGTCGTTCATATCCTGTTCGACCCACGCGATGCGATGGGCGCCAATATCGTCAACCAGGTATGCGAATTCCTGCGGCCCCACATCGAAGCGTGCACCGGTGAAAGCGTCACGATGTGCATTCTGTCGAACCTGGTCGACACCAAGCTCACGTTTGCCGAAGTGCGACTGAACGACATCGACGCTGACCTGGCCCACCGCATTCAGGAGGCGTCATTTTTCGGCGAAGAAGATCCTTATCGGGCGGCAACCAGCAACAAGGGCGTGCTGAACGGAATAGACGCCGTCGTCGTCGCCACCGGCAACGATTGGCGTGCCGTCGAGGCAGGCGTGCACGCGTATGCGGCGCGCGACGGCCGCTATCGCAGCATCACGCGGTGGCGGGTCGATGGACGGCATCTCGTCGGCAAGCTGGAAGCGCCGCTCGTCGTCGGCACCGTGGGCGGGGTCACCAAGCTTCATCCCACCGCGTCGATGTGTCTGCGCATGTTGGGTGTCGCGTCGGCCAACGAGCTCTCGCGCATAGCCGCTGCGGTCGGCCTGGTTCAGAACCTCGGTGCGCTGCGCGCGCTGACCACGGTGGGCATCATCGAGGGCCATATGAAGCTCCACGCGCGCAATCTTTCGCTCGGTGCCGGAGCGAGGCTCGACGAAGTCCCTGTCCTGCAGCGGCGACTCGAAGAGGTCCTGCGTATCCGGAAAAGAATTTCGCACAGCAACGCGGTCGAGCTGCTTCAGGAGATGAGGAGCGCGGCAGCGGGTGATTGACGCCGGCGACGTCCTGCGCTTGAGCGTCCCAAGCAAGAGCTTCTTTCTTGGCGAGTATCTCGCGCTCGAGGGCGGCCCGGCACTCCTTGCAGCAACGCTGCCGCGGTTCAAGCTTGCGGTGCTCCCAGGCTCGGGCGCGGTCCGCGGCGTCGAGCCCGCATCCCCGGCCGGCCGACTGATCAGCGCGCACAGCGGGACTTTCGGCAGCCTCGACGTCGAATTCTTCGATCCCCATGCCGGCGAGGGCGGCTGGGGCGCCTCGGCCGCGCAGTTTCTCATGTGCTATGCGGCCCTCGAACGCATCCGCGAAAATAGCGCTCACGAGCAGGCGGCGGGCATCGATATCGAACGCCTCCTCTCGGCCTACGTCGACCTCGCCTGGGACGGCCACGGCTATCCGCCCTCCGGTGCGGATATCATCGCTCAGATCGAGGGCGGGATCGTCGAGTTCTCCACGGAAGACAGGGTAGTCCACAAGCACGCGTGGCCGTTCGCAGATCTGGAGTTCTTCTTCGTGCCGACGGGAAACAAAGTAGCTACCCACGAGCATCTTCGTGGCCTGGGACGTGTCGACGTCGCTGTTTTTTCGGCGCACGCGAACAGCGCCTGCGCCGCCTTGGCGAGCCGCGACTCGGCTCGATTTGTCGGCGCCATGCGCGGATACGCCGATGAGCTCGAGCGGCAGGCTCTGGTCCATCCCGACACCGCCGCGATACTGCAAGGCCTGGACGCGTTGCCCGGTGTGCTGGCGCGCAAGGGCTGCGGCGCGCTCGGCGCCGACGTCGTTGTCGCGATCGTCCGGTCGGACTCGGCAAAGGCGGTCGCGGCGACGATCGCGCGCGAGATTGCGGCGCCGATCGGTCGTGCCCAGCTTTCCGCTGGACTCACGATAGCCTAGAGAAGAGGGCGGTCCTCGGAATGAACGCACGGGAGAGGGTCGGCGCCGAGGCGATTGGATTTGCCAACATCGCGCTGATCAAATACATGGGCAAGCGCGATCCGGACGGCAACGTGGCTTTCAACCCGTCGCTTTCGTATACGTTGCCACACCTGAAATCGACGGTCGCCGTGTCGGCGGCTCTGACCGGGCCCGATCGCTGGGAAATGCTTGCCCGGGCCGGAAGCATCCCGATGCGTCTTAGTCGCGAAGGCGAGGGCCGCTTCCTGGGTTACGTCAGAAAGCTGTGCGATCTGTGGGGCTATCGGCAGAGTGTGCTCGTCCGCTCGGCGAACAATTTTCCGGCGGATGCGGGCATCGCAAGCTCGGCTTCCAGCTTTTGCGCGGCCACCAAGGCGGTCGCGGCGTTCCTGCGCCGCCATGAAACTCCCGCGCAGCTGGCACACTTGAGTCGAACCGCCTCCGGATCGAGCTGCCGCTCGTTTTTCGAGCCATGGTGCATGTGGGATGGTGATAGCATCCACGCGTTGGATTTTAAGGTGGGACACCTGATGCACATGGTGGTGATCGTCGACGGCGGTCGCAAGAAGGTCAGCTCGTCGGACGCGCATTTGCGGGTCACCAGGAGCCCGCACTTTTCCGGCCGCGTGAACCGGGCCCGGAAGCGCATGGACCAGCTTTTGCCGGCGCTCGAAAGTTCCGACTGGCGATCCGCGTACGAAATATGTTCCGAGGAGTTCGAGGACATGCACGAGCTCTTCCACACCAGCGATCCGCCGTTCCGGTACCGGACACCTGATTCCGACCGCGTCGTTCAGGACTGCGCGGACCTTTGGGCAAGGCAGCGCGATGGGCCGATCGTGACGATGGATGCGGGCCCGAACGTCCATCTCCTCTTTCGCCGGGACCAGCAAGCACTGCTCTCGAAGCTGCATGAGCGGTATTCGCGATCGCATACCGTCATATCGTCTGAAGCAGCGTGAGCGACTTCTACACGCAAACGTTCGGCAAATGGATTCTCGCGGGAGAGCATGCGGTGCTTCGCGGTTCGCGCGCGCTCGCGTTTCCGCTGAAGGCGCGCGGCCTCGAGCTGCGCCATTCGCCGAGTGGCGGAGATCTGAGAGTCCACACCAAGGGGTTGCAGCATGACATCCTGCACGCATGCGCGCAGAGCGCGCTCGAGCGCGCACTGGAATTGCTCGACGTCGGCCGCTCGGCATTGAACGGCGTGCTCCTCATCGTCAACCGCCTGCCTTGCGGCGCCGGCCTGGGCGCATCGGCGGCCCTGTGCGTCGCCCTCGCCCGCTGGCTCGAGGCCCGGGGGCTGGTGTCATCCGGCGCGATTCAAGAATTCGCGCGACAGCTCGAGAACCTGTTTCATGGGGAAAGCAGCGGACTGGACATTGCGGTGGCCTTGCGCGAGCGCCCGGTCATGTTCTGCGCCGATTCCGGCGCGTCGGAATTCAAGCCGGCATGGATCCCGGGATTGTTCCTGTCGGACAGCGGCGCGCGCTCCGCTACCAGGGAGTGCGTTGACAAGGTGAAGGCCCTGTTGCGGCAATCTCCTGCGGAAGGAGAAAGCATCGACGTCGACATGCGCAATGCGGTGGACCAGTGCGCGGAATCGCTGCGCGACAATCGCCAAGGGGCATGCGCCAGTCTTGCGGAAGCCATCAATCTCGCGTGCCGCTGTTTTCGCCGCTGGGGTCTCATCGAGCAGCGGCTTGCCGATCACATGGAAGACCTGATGCTTGCCGGAGCGAGCGCAACCAAGCCGACCGGCGCGGGCATCGGCGGCTACGTGCTGAGCTTGTGGAGCAGCCCTCCGCCGGCACTATTGCGCGATCGACTCATTCCCTGTTTCGCGCCCGCCCCTTAGCTCGTGGATACGCGCAATCGGACCACGCATTGCGCCATCTCATGTCGTCAATAACGATTCTCCCGGCCGAACGCGCGTGAAGCGTACCGGAACTTGGTCGACCGCAAGAACATCTGCCCGTTTTCGCACGCGGATAAATGTGGACGCCGAGAGCTCTCCGGGCTCGGGAAAATCCGCCCTGAAATGCGCGCCTCGCGAGTTTTCGCGCGCCACGGCCGCCCCAACGATTGCCTGGCTGACCGAGACAAGATTGCCGAGGTTGAGCCAATCGTGCCAGGTCATGTTGAACGCACGAT
>JALZAO010000121.1 GCA_030948305.1 Pseudomonadota bacterium | reverse complement strand
GTAGTCGAGCGTGCCGAACGCAAGGCGCTGCACTGCCGGAACGGCGGCGACCGACTCGACCGCGAGCACGCCGCGAGCGGATTCGATGATAGGCACGACAAAGCCTCCGGAAGGAAGCGCGGCGCGGACGCGATCGACCTGGTACCCGTGCTCGACCTTCGGCAGCATGATGCCGCGAATGCCGGCGCCGCGGACGAACGCCAGGTCGGCGTCGAACCACGGCGTGCCGGCGTCGTTGATGCGCACCAGCACGCGCTCGCTTGGATCCGACTGAGCGTTGAGCCACGCGCCGACGTGTTCGCGGGCCAGCGATTTGTCGCCCGCCACGACGGCGTCCTCGAGATCGATCACGATCGCGTCGGCGCCTGAGGCCAGCGCCTTGTCGAAGCGCTCCGGGCGGTTGCCGGGAACGAAGAGGTAGCTGAACGGCGCCTTCACGGCAGGGCTTTCATGCATTGGAGCGTCGATTCGATGGGACCGTGGATTCCATTGCAACAATCATACGGCGTGCGCCGCACGCAGCTCGGCGATCTCGGCTCTGGAGCAGCCCAGCTCGATCAGGATGGCGTCGGTGTGCTCGCCGAGCGCCGGCACCGGGCCCATGCGCGCCGAAGGTTCGTCGGCGACCTCGGAAAACCCCGGCGGCAACAACGCCGGGATCGAGCCTGCGGGCGATTCCACGTCGCGCCAGCGTTTGCGTGCGCGCAACTGCGGATGCTCCCACACATCGTGCATGGCGTTGACACGGGCATTGGCGATCTGCGCATCGTCGAGCCGTTGCACGACATCCGCCGCGCTCAATTGCGCGAAGACCTCGATAATCATGCGGCGCAGTTCGTCGCGTGCCGCGCTGCGCTTGGAGTTGCTGGCGTAGCGCGCGTCCGCCGCGAGCTCCGGTTGCTGCAGCACCTTCTCGCAGAACACCGTCCACTCGCGCTCGTTCTGCAGGCCCAGCATCACCGTCTTGCCGTCCCCGGCAGGGAACGGCCCGTAGGGGTAGATGGTCGCATGGCTCGCGCCGCTGCGCGGCGGCGGCGACGCGCCGGCGAAGGCGTAGTACAGCGGGTAGCTCATCCACTCGACCAGCGATTCGAGCATCGAGATATCAAGGTGCGCTCCGAGCCCGGTCTGCTGTCGCTGCAGCAGCGCGGCGAGGATGTTGCTGTACGCGTACATGCCGGCGGCGATGTCGGCGATCGAGCAGCCCGCTTTCACCGGGTCGGCGTCGGTGCCGGTCACCGACAGGAAGCCCGCCTCGCTTTGTATCAGCAGGTCGTAGGCCTTCTTGTCGCGGTAAGGCCCGTCCTTGCCGTACCCGGATATGTCGCAGACGATGATCGACGGCTTGGCCTCAGCCAGCGTCCCGTACGCGAGGCCCAGGCGCGCCGCTGCGCCGGGGGCGAGATTTTGCACCACGACGTCCGCCCGCTCGACGATCAGCCTTTTCAGGATCGCCTGGGCCTTGGCGTGCTTGACGTCGAGCGTCAGGCTTTCCTTGGAGCGGTTGGTCCATACGAAATGGGACGCCATGCCGCGAACGCGCTCGTCGTAGCCGCGCGCGAAGTCACCCGCGCCGGGACGCTCGATCTTAATCACGCGCGCGCCTAGGTCGGCGAGCTGTCGCGTGGCGAACGGCGCTGCGATGGCGTGCTCCAGCGAGACGACGGTCACGCCGTCCAAGGGTCTCATGATCGAATCATCATCGCAGGACTGCTGTCGCGTCCATGGCGAGGAATCCTTCGTGATCGCGCGCCCAGAGCTGCACGGAATTGCCGGCGCCCGGGCTCCCGCACACGGAAAACGTATTGAGATCGAACATCGGCCGGATCGCCTTGAACTGGAATCGCGCCACCTCGGCCTCGGGCATTTCGCGGCGCAGAAGGTCTAGCAACAGCGTGGCAATCAGCGGGCCGTGGACGACGAGGCCGGGATAGCCTTCGACCTCGGTGACATAGCGGCGATCGTAGTGAATGCGGTGACCGTTGAAGGTGAGCGCCGAATATCGAAAGAGCAATACCGGGTCGGGGCTGATCGTGCGTTCCCATATCGACGTCTTTGGCGCCAGGGTCGGCGGCGGCGCGGCGGCGCCGGCGGTCGGTGCGTCGCGGTAGACGAGATCGTGGAATTCGATGAGCGCGGGCGAGGGCTCGCCGGCACGGTGAATCTCGTGTCGCACTTTCACGAACACCAGCGCGCCGCTGCGGCCCCGTTTTTCCGTGACGTCGACGATGGTGGAATGGCGAGTGACGGCGTCACCGACGCAAAGCGGCCGCGAGAACTCGAACTGGCTGCCGGCCCACATCCGCCGCGGAAGCGGTACCGGCGGAAGAAAACCGCCACGTTCCGCGTGACCGTCGTGCCCGACATCGCCTTGGCGGTAGAGGGGCAGAAAATACAGCCAGTGCCAGAGCGCCGGCAGCGGGGTTGCCGCGGGCGGCCGCTCGGCCGGCCGGTCGAGCGTTGCCGCAAGCGCGGCATGCGGCGTCGCGGTAATGACGTCGCTCGAGCGTTCGGTCTTGCCTATCCAGTGCCGCAAGTCCGCGGAGCCTGATTCGGTGGCGCTGCCCTTCGCGTTCGCGTCAGCGTTCATGAACCGGAGCTGATTCCATATGAATTTGCAGGTGCGAATACCTCCGCACCCCGAACGAGATTGCGACATCGCGGCTGAACATGAGCGTTCCTACTTCGGCAGCTTGCCCTGTACGCCCTCGACGTAGTAATCCATCTTGGACAGCACTTCGTCGGTCATGGCTTTGCCGGTGGCAAGCCGCTCCATGCCATCGTTATCCTTGACCGGCCCGGTAAAGGGATGAAACTTGCCGGCGCCGATGTCGACCGCGGTCTTGTTCACGAGATCCTGAACGTCCCTGGGCACCACTGGATTGAACGCGCCCATCTTGATCATGCCTTCCTTGATACCGCCCCAGACGTTGCCCGGCTTCCACGTTCCGTTGATCACCTCCTGCACCGCCTTGGTGTAATACGCTCCCCACTGATGCGTGACCGCGGTCAGCTGCGCGTTCGGCCCGTATTTCGACATGTCCGAGTGATACGCGACTGCGTAAACCTTTTTCGCTTCTGCCGCTTGCACGACTGCGGTCGAATCGGTGTGGTGCGTCAGCACGTCGGCGCCTTGCGATATCAGCGTGTCGGCCGCCTCGCGCTCACGTCCGGGATCGAACCAGGCGTTGACCCAGATGACTTTGACCTCGGCTTTTGGGTTCACGCTGCGCATCCCGCGGGTGAAGGCGTTGATCCCCATCACCACTTCGGGAATCGGAAAAGCGGCGACGTAACCGGCGATATTCGATTTGGTCATCTTGCCGGCAACGATGCCGGCGAGGTATCGACCTTCGTAGAAGCGCGCGTTGTAGATACCGACGTTCTTGTCCGTCTTGTAGCCGGTCGCATGCTCGAAGTCCGTGTTCGGAAACTGCTTCGCGACCTTGAGCGTCGGATTCATATAGCCGAAGGACGTCGTGAAAATGATCTTGTTGCCGGACTGCGCAAGCTCGCGGATCACGCGTTCCGCGTCCGCTCCTTCGGGAACGCTTTCGACGAACTTGCTGGTCACCTTACCCGCGAGCGCTTTTTCCATTTCCTTGCGACCGGTGTCGTGCTGAAACGTCCAGCCCGCGTCACCGATCGGACTCACGTAGATGAAGCCGACTTTGAGCGGTTCGGCACCGGCCGCCGGTGAAAGCCAGCCTCCCGCGCTTGCCGCCCATGCGGCGGCCAAAGCCCATTTTTTCCACTGCGGCATTTCCCTCTCCTGAAGTGATGCGCGTTCGGTTCGCGGCGCCGCCGGCGGCGCATCGGTCCTCATCGCTCCTCGTCGGTCTTCATTGGCCCTCATTGGCGAATTCTACCCGCGAGCCGAATCTCATGTGTCGGGGTGAAACGGTTGGCCGAGGGATGCCGGCGCGTTGAGGCGAATCGCGGCGGCATCGCGCGAAATGAGCGCCAGCACGGCAATGGTTGCCAGGTAGGGGAGCATCGACAGAATCTGCGACGGCACGGCCACGCCCATTGCCTGCGCCTGGAACTGCACCAGTGTCACGCCGCCAAACAGATACGCGCCGACGAGAACGCGTGCGGGCTTCCACGTCGCAAACACGACCAGCGCGAGCGCGATCCATCCGCGCCCCGCCGTCATGCCCTCGGTCCACAGGGGCGTATAGGCGACGGCCATGTACGCGCCGCCCAAGCCTGCGCAGGCGCCGCCGAACATCACCGCAAGATAGCGGATCGCGATCACCGGATAGCCGATCGCGTACGCCGAGTCGGCCGATTCGCCCACCGCGCGGACGACTAATCCGGTACGGGTCCGATAAAGAAACCAGTGCACCAACGCGCAGAGCAGCAGGGAAAGATAGACAAATGGGCTGTGGGCGAAGAGGAGCTTGCCGACTACGGCCAAATCCGACAATCCGGGAAGCGACAGCGGCTTGATGCCGTCGAGCACCACGCTGACAAAGCCCTGACCGATGAACGCGGACAGTCCGACCCCGAACAGCGACAGCGCGAGCCCCGTCGCGACTTGATTGGCCATCAACGACAGCGTGAGCGCGCCGAAGATCGCCGCCATCGCGGCGCCCGCGGCAGCGCCCGCGAGTGCACCCAGCCACGGCTGGTGCGTCGTCGCGGCGACGATGAACGATACCACCGCGCCGACCAGCATCATGCCTTCGACGCCGAGATTGAGCACGCCCGACTTCTCGGTCACCAGTTCGCCGAGCGCGGCAAAAACAAGCGGCGTGCCGCCGGCGAGCGTCAACGCGACAAGTGTCGCGACGTGTTCCGCTGCGCTTTCCATCGCCGCTTTGCGCTACGCGCTTTTCTTCATGCGCGGGCCCCGAGCTCAGTTGCTGGCGCCGCCGTCGTGGGAGGCGCGTCGCGAGGCACGACCCCGATGCGAAAATTGATGAACACGTCGGCGGCGAGCAGAAAGAACAGCAAGGTTCCCTGGAAGAGACCGGTGACTGCCGAAGGCAGCGCAAGGCTTATCTGCGCCGATTCGCCGCCCAGATACAGGAGCGACATGAGAAGGCTCGCGAGCGCAATGCCGAATGGGTGCAGGCGGCCGACGAACGCGACGATGATTGCCGCAAAGCCGTATCCCGGCGACATCGACGGCATCAACTGGCCGATCGGCCCTGCGGCCTCGCCGACACCGGCGAGGCCCGCGGTGGCGCCGCCGATCAACATGCCGAGCCACACGTTGCGCTTGGCGGAGATGCCGGCATAGTTGGCGGCCGCGGGCGCGAGGCCCGCGACCCGCATTTGAAATCCGACAAGGCTCCGGGCAAAGAACAGCCAAGCGACTGCAATTGCCGCGAGCGCGATCAGAAAACCTGCGTTGAGCCGCGTACCCGTCATCAATATCGGCAGTAGCGCAGCATCGGTGAACATCTTCGACTGCGGGAAATTGTAGCCTTCGGGGTCGCGCCACGGTCCCTGCACCAGCCACGACAAGAGCAGTGTCGCAACGTATACCAGCATCAGGCTGGTCAGAATCTCGTTGGCGTTGAAGCGAGTCTTGAGCCATGCCGGAATTGCCGCCCACGCCATGCCCCCGGCAGCGCCGGCGAGCATCATGGGCAGCAGAATCCAGGCGCTCTGCGCGCCCGGAAAAGCCAGGGCC
>JALZAO010000120.1 GCA_030948305.1 Pseudomonadota bacterium | reverse complement strand
GATAGATGGGATCGCGACGCATGGTGATGCGCTCTATGGCGAATACCGGGAAGCGCTCCACCTCGTTGTAGTAACCGGTGTGGTCGCCGAATGGCCCCTCGAGCGCGCTCTCGTAGCCGCTGGCATCGGCTTCGTCGGGTTGAATGAAACCCTCGAGCACGATCTCGGCGGAAGCCGGGACCTGCAGATCGTGCGTAATGCACTTCACGATCTCGGTGCGCGCGCCGCGCAGCAAACCGGCGAACTGATATTCCGACAGCGTGTCCGGAACCGGCGTCACCGCGCCGAGCATGGTCGCCGGATCGGCACCCAGCGCGACGGCAATGGGAAACGGCGTGCCGCGCGCGGCAAGCGCATGATCGCGAAAATCCAGCGCGCCGCCGCGGTGCGGCAACCAGCGCATGATGAGCTTGTTGCGCGCGATCACCTGCTGCCGGTAGATACCGAGGTTCTGCCGCGATTTGAGCGGACCACGGGACACGGTCAGGCCCCACGTGATCAAAGGCGCGACGTCGCCCGGCCAGCACGTCTGCACCGGCAGACGCGAGAGGTCGACGTCCACGCCTTCCCAGACGATCGCCTGACACGGCGCCGACGAGCATTCCTTGGGCGCCATGTTCATGACCTGCATCATCAGCGGACGCGTGTTCTGCCACGCGTCCTTCAAACCCTTGGGCGGTTCCGGCTCCTTCAAGGAGGCGAGCAGCTTGCCGACATCGCGCAAGGCATCGACCGAATCTTCTCCCATGGCGAGCGCGACGCGTTGCGGCGTTCCGAACAGATTGGCCAGTAGGGGGATCGAATGTCCCTTGGGCTTCTCGAACAGCAGCGCCGGTCCGTTCGCGGCGAGAACGCGAGCGCAAATCTCGGTGATCTCGAGAAAGGGATCGACATCCGTGGCGATGCGCTTGAGTAAGCCCCGGCGTTCGAGCTGGGCCAGGAAGTCGCGAAGGTCAGCGTATTTCATGACAACGACCTCGTTTTCGTACGTTTTGTGGTGCAAACACGCGATTTTCGCTGAATTGTCGGGGGCAGGCGACACTTGGCGCGTCGCATTCGCGCCACAACCTTATGGAAGACCTATTTCGCGGCAATACGGGCTGGACCGGGCCTGATCCTGTCGCTATGCTGATTCCCGTGGGCCTCTTCGGAGGCCCATGTCGCCAAGGATACCGCTTGACCCGAGTTATTTTCACCAACGCGATCAGAGTCCTGTCCGGCCTGTGCGTATTGCTCGGGGCGAGCGCCGTCATGGCCGCTGCCGCCGGTACGAGCAGCGCAAGCGCCGTGCCATCCTCGCAGGTGCAGACGACATCGGCGGTGCTGCCATCGATCGAGATTCTGAGTCAGCAAACCAAGCTCACGGGCACGTGCGGAGGCGCGACCCTCGATCTGAACACGTTCATCAACGTCGATTCGCAGGCGTCGGCGGAGGTCAAGCTTTCGGTGCCCGGGGTCGGCGTCATCGAAAAGTTCACCGACGAGACTGGCAGTAACGTCGGACCGTTCGTAGGCGTCTATCCGACGTTTCATATTTTGAGCTTCGGCGGCGGTTTGCCGCCGAATACGCCGATCACGATTACCCTCACGACGTTTACCGGTCACGGCCTCGCCGGCAGGACGACCTTTGTCAGCACGCTGCAATTCAATTGCACCACGGGAGCGATTCTGTATCTGGTTTCCGCGGCGCCCGGCGCCGCGGAACCGATCCCCGCGCTGGGCGATGCGGCGCTCGCGGCGCTTGCCGGAATGCTCGCGCTGCTGAGCCTGGTTCTACTCAAGCGCCGGCGGATTACCAGCCGATAGCCTGTCGCGGGCGCACACGCCGTCGTTATTCTGCCAGGTCTGTCAAGAGGACCTAGATCACCGCGCTGGCGCCGCCGTCCATCGAGACGATCGCGCCGGTCACGTAACTTGCCTGTTCCGACGCCAGGAACAAGGCGACACGCGCGATTTCCTCGGCAGTGCCATAGCGCTTTAGCGGTATCCGCGCTTCGTTGCGCGACAGCAACTCGGCCTCGCCAAGGCCGGTCATCCGCGATTCCGCTCTGAGCCCTTCCTGCACGCGGCCGGTCAAGGTCGCCCCCGGGTTGATGCCGTTGATGCGAATTCCCCTCGGCCCGAAGGCGCTTGCCAGTCCGACCGTCGCCAGCATAAGCGCCGAGTTGGCGGCGCCGCCGGGCAGATGCACGGCAGTGGCGACCTTGCCACCGGCACCGATGATATTGACGATCGATCCGCGGCCTCGCGCAAGCATGCGCTTCAACACCGCATCGATAGGATGGATATAGCTGAAGAACTTGGCGTCCATCGCGTCATGCCAAGCCTGCGCATTCAACTCCTCGGGAGCGTAGCGGCGCGCGGCCCCGGCTGAATTCACCAGCACATCGATGTCGCCGAGCGTTTTTTCCACCCTGGCGACCATGTCATCGGCGGCGTCAGGGCTCGTCATGTCGGCGGCGATGGCGATGGGAGCGCTCGCGCCGCGTGGGAAGCGCGCGAGCGCGGCATCGAGATTCGCCTGGCTCCTCGACACCAGCGCGACCCTCGCGCCTTCGGCGGCGAACGCTTCCGCGCACGCGTAGCCGATGCCTTTGCTTGCGCCGGTCACGATCACCACGCGTCCGGCAAGATTCAGATCCATCGATACACTCCCGAGGTGGATGTCCTAAATCACGCGCTAAGGCGCCCGCGCCGCGCGCAGCTGTTCCTTCCTGCGCATGTAAGCATCATGGCGACTCTATTCTGGCCAATACGGCCATCGCTCCATGCGCACCGCGTAATCGATCACGATGCCGGCGAACACGGCGAGACCTAACCAGTGATTTCCGAGGAAAGCGCGGAAGCAGCGCTGCGGATCGCGGTTGCGGATGAGCCAGAAGTGCCACAGCGCCAGCAGCGCGGCGACGACGAGACCCAGATTGTAGATCGGTCCCAGGCGCCGCTGCGTACCGACCCATGTCATGCCCGCGAGATAAACCGCGTAGCAGAGCATGACCACGGCCACGTCAAATCTGCCGAAAGCGATCGCCGAAGTCTTGAGCCCCAGCTTCATGTCGTCGCGCCGGTCGACCATCGCATACTCGGTGTCGTAGGCCATGACCCAGAACAGGTTGATGCCGAACATCCACCAGCCGAGCGGAGAAACACTGCCGCCGACCGATGTAAACGCCATGGGAATGCCGAACGAAAAGGCTATGCCGAGGAACGCCTGCGGAAGCGCGAAAAACCGCTTGAAGAAGGGATACGCGACGGTGACCGCCAGCGCAGGCACCGACAGCATCAGCGTCTGGCGATTCAGCGGCAGGATCAGCAGCAATGCAAAAAACGCCAGCACGGCGGCCAGCGCCAGCGCTTCCCAAGGCTCGATCTCTCCGCGTGGCAGCGGACGGTTGGCGGTACGCTCGACGTGAGCATCGAATTCGCGGTCGGCGTAATCGTTGAGCGCGCAACCCGCCGAGCGCATGAGCAGCGTGCCAAGCACGAAAATTCCGACCACTACCCACGACGGCGTCCCGAACGACGCGAGCCACAGCGCGCTGAGCGTCGGCCAGAGGAGCAGCAGCGTACCGATCGGCTTGTCGAGCCGGATCAGCCGCTCGTAGGCGTCGATCCGCGCGGCGAGCTTTTGCCAGCGCGAGCTCGCCTCGACCGGCTGTTCGGCGTTGTCGTTCACGCCGTCGTTCACGCATTGCTCACGTTATGGCTCCCAGCGGCAGCGCCAGCTGCTTTTTCAATGCCTTCGGCGCGACCTCGGCGAACAGCGTTTGCGGCGTCGGATACTTGAGGCGCACCCGCAGCTCGCGCTTCATCCGCTGATTCGCAAGCCGCCGCGATTCGCTCATGAACGAAAGCAGCATGGGCGCAATGCGGGTCTCGGCCTCGTCCCACGACACGCGAGGCGGCCTCGGCAGATGATAGGCGTCGGCGACGGCGTCGAACCAGCCGCCCATCTGCAAATCCGCATCGTCGGTCACGTTGTAGGCGCGGTTCGGCAGGCCGCGAAATACCGCGGCGACGGCGGCACGCGCGAGATCGTCGGCATGGATATGATTGGTGAAGATGTCATCCTCGGCACGAAGCACGGGCGTTCCCTGCTTCAGCCGATCGAGTGGCAGGCGCGTCTCGGCGTAGATTCCCGGCGCCCGCAGGATCGACAGTCGCACGCCATACCTTGTCGCCCAGCGCCGAAGACGATTCTCGGCCGCAACGCGGCGGTGCGCGCGCGGCGTTTTGGCGTTGCGCGGCCGCGACTCGCTGACCCTGATACCCGCGCAGTCGCCATAGACGCCGCTGGTGCTGATATAGACGAATCGCTGCGGTATAATCCGCGCTTTTGTCAGTGCGGCGATCAGCCGCGCGGTGCGCGGATCATCGTGGCCGTCGCTGGGCGGCGGCGCGAAGTGCAGCACCGCGAAAGGCGCCAGGCGCAGCCTGCCGAGGCTGCGCAGTTGATCGAGATCGCCGGCGATCGGCGTGATGCCGTGGTTTCGTAACTTCGGAATCTCCTCCGGCCGGCGCGTGAGACCATACAGCCGCACGTTGGCGCGCAGAAGATCGGCGGTTCGCATAGCGACGTCGCCGCAACCTATTAGCAAAACCCTGATCACACCTTCCAACCACCGTGCGGCGCGAAGCGCCGGAATCCGTTTCCCCTCGCCTCCGGTAACAGGACAAGGAGTGAGGGTGTTATTTTGCGGCGCGAAGGCCCGCGCATAGGTCGCATTGCATGCCGCATCAGATTACCATAAAACCCAGCGATCACTCGTTCGCCGCCGACGAGGGCGAGACCGTGCTCGCCGCGGCGATGCGCGCCGATCTGATGATTCCCTACGGCTGCCGCAACGGCGCCTGCGGCACATGCAAGAGCCGCATCATCAGCGGAACGATCGACTACGGCGCGCACCTGCCGGCCACGCTGTCCGAGACCGATAAGAGCGAAGGTCTCGCGCTGCTGTGCGTCGGCAAACCGCTGACCGATCTCGTGCTCGAAGTGCGCGAGGTTCGCCGCGCCGGCGACATTCAAATCCGCAAGATGCCTTGCCGCGTCGAGAAGATCGACAAGGCCGCGCCCGATGTCGCCATCGTGACGCTCAGGCTTCCGGCGAACGAGCGCCTGCAATACCTTGCCGGGCAATACATCGACTTCCTGCTCAAGGACGGACGGCGGCGGAGCTTTTCGCTGGCCAACGCGCCAGAGGATGACGCGCTGCTCGAGCTGCACATCCGCCACGTTCCGAACGGGATCTTCAGCGATCAGTTGTTCAACCAGTACAAGGGCCGCGAAATCCTTCGCTTCGAGGGCCCGTTCGGCGCGTTCCACCTGCGCGTCGATTCCGACAAGCCGATCATCTTCGTCGCCGGCGGCACCGGCTTCGCGCCGATCAAGGCCGTCATCGAGCACGCTTTCAATCACCAGGTCGAGCGGCCGATGGTGCTCTACTGGGGCGTGCGTTCGCTCAAGGACCTCTACCTGCCGGAACTGCCCGTGGCATGGCAGCGTCAGCACACGAATTTCACCTTCATTCCCGTGCTGTCCGATCCTCTGCCCGAGGACCACTGGCCCGGACGCACTGGCTTCGTGCACAAGGCGGTGATGACCGATTTCACCGATCTTTCCGGATACCAGGTCTATACCTGCGGCGGCCCCGGCATGATCGACATCGCGCGCCGTGAATTCGTCGCCGAGCGCGGCTTGCCTGCC
>JALZAO010000119.1 GCA_030948305.1 Pseudomonadota bacterium | reverse complement strand
CCGCATAGGGGCTTCGGCCCGATTGTTGCACCGCAGCGCGTTGACCCCGCTGCACGTGGCGGGTTAAAATCTGAAGGTTTTGGCCGGGTCCCGCCGGGGTCCTCCGTAGATTGACCACCCATGCCTGGCAAGCTCGTCGTTGGCAACTGGAAGATGAACGGCGATTTGCGCCGAAATGACGCGCTGCTGGCGGATCTGCGGGCCCGCTGGCCGGTGCAGGCGATGCGGGAAATCGCGGTGTGCGTTCCGTTTCCGTATTTGTGGCAAGCCCAGGCGGCGTTGTCTGGCTCGGCGATAGGCTGGGGCGCGCAGAATGTGAGTGAATACGCGCATGGCGCTCATACCGGGGAGGTCGCAGCCGGCATGGTCGCTGAATTTGGTTGCAGGTACGTCATCGTCGGGCATTCGGAGCGACGAGCGCTGTACGGCGAGACTGACGAAATCGTGGCTGCAAAGTCGAGCGCCGCGCTGGAAGCCGGGATGACGCCGATTGTCTGCGTGGGCGAGTCGTGGGCCGAGCGCGAGTCAGGCGCCGGAGATGCCGTGGTGCTGCGTCAGCTCGATGCGGTCGCGTCGAGAATAGGCCGGCGCATCGCGGAGACCGTGGTTGCCTATGAACCGGTGTGGGCGATCGGGACCGGCCGATCGGCAACTCCGGAACAGGCGCAAGCCGTGCATGAGCTCTTGCGCAAGCGGCTGCGCAAGCATGAGAGA
The DNA here is from genome assembly GCA_030948305.1 of Pseudomonadota bacterium. Lineage (GTDB taxonomy): Bacteria > Pseudomonadota > Gammaproteobacteria > Burkholderiales > Casimicrobiaceae > PALSA-1003. The sequence continues at coordinate 5,015 of JALZAO010000119.1, read as the reverse complement.
GCGGCCGCAAACGTTCCCTTGCTCTACGGCGGGAGCGTCAAGGCAGGCAATGCGAAGGCGCTTTTTGCGTGCGTCGATATCGATGGCGGCTTGATCGGCGGCGCGTCACTGAATGTTGATGAATTTTTGGCAATTGCCGGTGCCTAAGGTTCGCTTGAGCGGCGAGAGTGTCCAGCGCCGCAACGAGGATAAAGAATGATCTGGGAAACGCTATTGTTGGGATTGCATGTCGTCGTTGCGGCGGCGCTGATCGGCTTCGTGCTGCTGCAGCACGGCAAGGGCGCGGACATGGGCGCCGCCTTCGGCAGCGGCTCGTCGGGAAGTCTTTTCGGCGCGGCGGGATCGGCGAATTTCCTGTCGCGAACGACGGCGATACTCGCAACGGTATTTTTTCTGTCGAGCCTCGGGCTGACCTATCTCGCGAGCACTCGGACTGCGGCGGGACCCGGCGACGTCATGAAGCAGGGCGTGATGCAAACCGCGCCAAAGGCGCCGGAGCCGGCGACGAAAGCCGCGGAGGTCCCCGCAAGCGCGCCACCGGCAGTGCAGCCGCCGTCGCCCGCGTCGGCCAAGGATTCTTCCAAAGCGGCGGATGTGCCCAAATAAAGCCGACGTGGTGAAATTGGTAGACACGCTGTCTTGAGGGGGCAGTGGCGTAAGCCGTGGGAGTTCGAGTCTCCCCGTCGGCACCAAACGTAACAAGGGTGCGTCGAACGCGCCCAGGACGGCAGGAGGGCAGTGGGAGGCCGCGCTGCTTGGCGTGGCCCGGCAACGATTGACGAGGGTTGGCTTCATCCGATCATGCTGCAACTGTACTTTCCGGTCCTGCTCTTCATCCTTGTCGGCATCGGCGTCGGCCTGATCATGCTGACGCTCGGTTCGCTTGTATCTCCGAGCCGCCCCGACCCCGAGAAACTCTCCCCCTACGAATGCGGATTCGAGGCTTTCGAGGACGCGCGGATGAAGTTCGACGTCCGCTACTATCTGATCGCGATCCTGTTCATTCTCTTCGACCTCGAAATTGCGTTCCTCTTTCCGTGGGCAGTCGTGTTGCCCGAGATCGGCGTCTTCGGTTTCTGGTCGATGATGATTTTCCTGGCCATCCTGATCGTCGGATTCATCTACGAGTGGAAAAAGGGGGCGCTGGAATGGGAGTAGCTATCGTAGGTTCGGGCGTATTCAATGGCCATTGAAGGCATCCTCGAAAAGGGCTTCGCCACCACGACGCTCGATGCGCTGATCAACTGGTCGCGCAACGGCTCGATGTGGCCGATGACCTTCGGCTTGGCGTGCTGCGCGGTCGAGATGATGCACGCCGGCGCGGCTCGTTACGATCTCGACCGTTTCGGCGTCGTCTTCCGGCCGAGTCCGCGCCAGTCCGACGTCATGATCGTCGCCGGAACGCTCTGCAACAAGATGGCGCCCGCACTGCGCAAGGTCTACGATCAGATGGCCGAGCCGCGGTGGGTGATTTCCATGGGTTCGTGCGCCAACGGCGGCGGGTACTACCACTATTCGTACTCCGTCGTGCGCGGCTGCGATCGCATCGTTCCGGTGGACATCTACGTTCCGGGTTGCCCGCCGACGGCGGAAGCGCTGCTGTACGGCATCCTGCAGCTTCAGAACAAGATCTGGCGCACCAACACCATCGCGCGCTGATGAAAACGGAGACCCTCGCGGCGTCGCTCACCGCCGCGTTCGGCGAGCGGCTTGGCGGCGTGACCGTCGCGCTCGATGAGATCACGGCAGTCGTCCCGGTCGCGGAGCTGGTCGATACCATGCGCGGGCTGCGCGATCGTCCCGAGTTCTCATTTGCAACGCTGATCGATCTTTGCGGCGTCGACTATTCTGCCTACGGCGGAGAGGCAACCGGCTTTCTCTATTCGAGCTCCGATGCGACTCCGCCAGAACCGATCGTGCGTACCCATCCCGGACGTTTTGCGGTCGTCTACCACCTGCTGTCGCTGACCCATAACACGCGCCTGCGCGTGCGCAGCTTCGCGGCGGACGACGATTTTCCGGTCCTGCCGTCGGTGATCGATGTGTGGGCCGGCGCCAACTGGTACGAGCGCGAAGCTTTCGATTTTTACGGGATCATGTTCGCGGGCCATCCGGACCTGCGGCGTATCCTCACCGATTACGGCTTCGTCGGGCATCCGTTCCGAAAGGATTTCCCGCTGTCGGGACACGTCGAAATGCGCTACGACCCCGAGCAGGGCCGCGTCATCTATCAGCCGGTGACCATCGAGCCGCGCGAAGTGACTCCGCGCATCATCCGCGAGGAGAACTTTGCCGAGAGCGAAGGCTTCCGAAAAGGTTGATCGTGGCCGAGATCCGCAACTACACGATGAACTTCGGCCCCCAGCACCCGGCGGCGCACGGCGTGCTGCGCTTGGTGCTCGAGCTCGACGGCGAGGTGATCCAGCGCGCGGACCCGCACATCGGCCTCTTACATCGGGCGACCGAAAAGCTGGCCGAATACAAGACCTACCTTCAGGCGCTGCCGTACATGGACCGCCTGGACTACGTGTCGATGATGTCCAACGAGCATGCCTACTGTCTCGCCATCGAAAGGCTGCTCGGCGTCGACGTCCCCATCCGCGCTCAATACATACGCGTGATGTTCGACGAGATCACGCGCATTCTGAACCACCTGCTATGGCTCGGCGCGCACTCGCTGGATGTCGGTGCGATGACCACCTTCCTGTACTGCTTCCGCGAGCGCGAGGACTTGATGGACGTGTACGAGGCGGTTTCCGGCGCACGCCTGCACGCCGCCTACTACCGGCCTGGTGGCGTTTACCGCGATCTGCCCGAGCGGATGCCGCAGTACCAGGTGTCGAAGATTCACAATGCCAAGGCGATTGCGCGCATGAACGAGAACCGCGCGGGGAGCGTGCTCGACTTCATCGAGGATTTCACGCGCCGGTTTCCCGGCTACGTCGACGAATACGAGACCTTGCTCACCGACAACCGCATCTGGAAACAGCGTACTGTCGGCATTGGCGTGGTCACGCCGGAACGTGCGATGGCGCTGGGATTCACCGGTCCGATGCTGCGCGGTTCAGGCGTGGCGTGGGACCTGCGCAAGAAGCAGCCGTACGCGGTCTACGACCAGATGAAATTCGAGATTCCTGTCGGAACCACCGGCGACTGCTACGACCGCTACCTCGTCCGCGTGCAGGAAATGCGCGAGGCGAACAAGATCATAAAGCAATGCATCGGCTGGCTGCGCACCAATCCCGGGCCGGTGATCACCGCCAGCCACAAGGTGGCGCCGCCGTCACGCGAGGAAATGAAGACCAACATGGAGGAGCTCATCCATCATTTCAAGCTCTTCACGGAAGGCATTCACGTTCCGCCAGGCGAAGCTTACGCCGCGGTCGAGCATCCGAAGGGCGAGTTCGGCATCTACATCATTTCCGATGGAGCGAACAAGCCCTATCGACTCAAGATTCGGGCGGCGGGCTTTCCGCATCTCGCGGCGCTCGACGAAATGTCGCGAGGGCACATGATCGCGGACGTCGTCGCGATCATCGGCACGCAGGACATTGTCTTCGGGGAGATCGACCGATGAGCGTTGTCGATTCCAGAGTCATCAACATCGACGAACTGAAGCTGGAACACTTCTCGAAGGGTGAGCAGTACCAGTGCGACGCCGTGCGCATCGGCCCGCTGCTCGGCGCGAAGGACCTGGGGTATTCATATGATGTCGTCCCGCCCGGCAAGCGCTCGTGCCCTTTCCACAGCCACCGAGCCGAGGAGGAGATGTTCTTCATCGTCAAGGGCAGTGGCATGCTTCGCTATGGGAGCGAGACACGAAAAATCCGCGCGGGTGACTTCATCTGCTGTCCGGTGGGCGGCCCGGAAACGGCGCACCAGATCATCAACGACTCGGATGCCGAGCTCGGCTACATCTCGGTCAGCACCATGATGCCGGCGGAAGTCTGTGAATATCCTGATTCGAAAAAGGTCGGCGCTTACGGCGGCGGGCTGCGGCACATGACACGTATCGAGCATCACGTGGATTACTGGACCGACGAGATATGAGCGCGCGCTTGCCCGACCTCGTCGCGGTGGGTGTCGCCCAACACTCACCCGTTCGCTCGTCAACCGGCTGACCATGCTGAGCGCAGACGCCCTGAAGCGTATCGACCGCGAGATCGCAAAGTATCCGCCGGCGCACCGCCAGTCGGCGGTGATGGCCGCGCTCGCCATCGCCCAGGACGAGCATGGCTGGCTCGCGACCGAGACCATGGATTTCGTCGCCCATTACCTCGGCATGCCGCCGATCGCGGTCTACGAGGTAGCGACGTTCTACGAGATGTTCAACACCGAGCCGATCGGCAGATACAAGCTCACGATCTGCACCAATCTCCCTTGCGCGCTGTCGAGTGCGGCCCAGGCAGCGGCGTATCTGCAGCAGAAGCTCGGCGTGGGCTTTGGCGAGACCACCGCCGATGGTCTGTTTACGCTCAAGGAAGGCGAATGTCTGGGCGCCTGCGGCGACGCGCCGGTGCTGCTGGTCAACAACAAGCGCATGTGCAGCTGGATGAAGCCCGACAAGCTCGACGGATTGATCGCCGAGCTTTCCGCGGAGGCGAATCGGTGAATGCGCCGTCCGAATTTCTGGATTACGGGCCCGACGCGCTCATCCTCGCCGGTCTCAACGGCCGCAACTGGGGGTTCGAAGATTACGTCGCGCGCGGCGGCTACGAAGCGCTGAAAAAGATCCTCGCCGAGAAAATCGTCCCCGCGAACGTGATCGCGGAAGTGAAGCGATCCGCGCTGCGCGGCCGCGGCGGCGCCGGCTTTCCGACCGGTCTCAAGTGGAGCTTCATGCCGCAGCAATACAGTGGAGACAAGTATCTGGTGTGCAACTCCGATGAAGGCGAGCCGGGCACCTTCAAGGACCGCGACATCCTGCGCTACAACCCCCACATCCTGATCGAGGGCATGGCCATCGCGGCCTATGCGATGGGCTGCAAGCGCGGCTACAACTACGTCCACGGCGA
>JALZAO010000118.1 GCA_030948305.1 Pseudomonadota bacterium | reverse complement strand
TTTGCGGCAACCTTCGATCCCTCGTTGGAGCTCACCCGCGATCTGGCGGGCACGCTGCTTCAGGCGGCGCAAAGCGCGTTCAATGTCGTTGGCGTGGGCTTGTTCGTCGCGCTGCTCCTGCACCAGCGCCGTTATCTCGGTGGCGCGGGACTGGTGTTGATCGGCGTCGCACTCATGCTGAAGGGCGCCGCCGCGGCAGCGCTGCTGCGCTCGACCATGTGGGACAACTGGCTCAAGCCGAGTGTGACTGTTGGCGTCGTGGCTGGCGCGATTGCCTTGTTGTTGATGACCCGGCTGTCGCGGCCCGTACAGACAACGCTGTGCGCCATCGCGCTTCTTTCATCGTTGATTGCCCCGCTGCTCGCGCCAGATATGTGGCAGGCGCGCGCGCCGCTGGCCTTGTTTGACTGGCCGTACGGTCACCTGCTCAATTTCAATGGATTGACGCACGCCGTGCTCGTGGTCTGGCCGGTGCTCGCGAGCTGCTATCTGATGTGGCTTGTGGGTCAGCCGGCGTGGGGCGAGCGAGCGCTGCCCGAGCAGGAAGTCCGCCGATGAGGCCGGCTCCTTGTACGCGACGCGTAGGATGCAAGGTCCAGCGTCGCCAGCGGCGCTGATTCGCGGGCGCTCGCACCCCACTCGCTACGCGAGCGGGAGCTGGCTCGCTGCTCACCGCGGCGGGCCGGGAGTTCCAGGCGTTCGCGTATAATTTGCCGCTCACCGCGCGCGCCCGTATGACTTACTACCAACGCCACGTCTTCTTCTGCTGCAACCAGCGCGATCCACCGGAAGCCTGCTGCAATAATCACGGCGCAAGCGACATGCAGGGATACGCGAAGGAGCGCATCAAGGAGCTGGGACTCAACGGCAAGGGAAAGGTCCGGATCAACAAGGCCGGCTGTCTCGACCGCTGCGACGAAGGGCCGGTGATCGTGGTTTATCCCGACGCGGTCTGGTACACCTATGTCGATCGGCACGACGTCGACGAAATCATCGACTCCCACATCGTGAACGGCCGTGTCGTAGACAGGCTGAAGATTTGACCCGAGGCGAACGCCGCGGCTCCATTGCCGGCCCCGCCGGCGCGCTCGAAGTCGCGCTCAACGTTCCCGAAGGCCCGGTGCGAGGCATCGCGCTCATCGCGCATCCCCACCCGCTTCAGGGCGGGACACTCGACAACAAGGTCGTGCAAACGCTGGCCAAGACCTTCGCCGCTCTGGGCTACGCCGCCGCACGATTCAATTTTCGAGGCGTCGGCAAAAGCGAAGGCCAATTCGACGACGGCGTCGGTGAAACCGACGACGCGCTTGCGGCGCTGGCGGCCGCCAAGCTCGAGTTCGGCGAGCTGCCGGTGGTGCTCGCCGGATTTTCATTTGGCTCGTACGTACAAACCCGCGTGGCGCACGCCATTGCCGCCGAGCGCCTGGTGTTGATCGGGCCGGCGGTAAAGCGCTTCCCGATCGAGGTCGTCGCGCCCGATACCATCGTCATTCACGGCGAGGAAGACGATGTCGTCGCGCTTGCCGATGTGCTGACGTGGGCGAGACCGCAGCAATTGCCCATCATTGTCTTTCCCGGTTGCGGGCACTTCTTCCACGGCCGGCTGCCGCAGTTGCAGCGCGTGATCACCAGCATGTGGCAAAAATGAGCGCGGCCGACGCGGTAGTTCTGGCTGTCGTTGGCCTGAGAAAATCCTACGGCGACAACGAGGTGGTGCGTGGCCTGGATTTCGCGATCGGCCGCGGCGAGTGCTTTGGTCTGCTCGGACCCAACGGCGCGGGCAAGACGACGACCTTGCGCTGCTGTCTCGGGCTCACCGATCCGAATGCCGGCACCATTACGCTGATCGGCAAGCCGGTGCCCAAAGCGGCGCGTGAGGCGCGCGTCCGCGTCGGTGTCGTTCCGCAAATGGACAATCTCGATCCCGACTTCACCGTGGTCGAGAATTTGCGTATCTACGGCCGCTACTTCCGCGTTCCCGATGCACTGCTCGATGAGCGCATTCCCCGTCTGCTCGAATTCGCGGGGCTTGCGACCAAGGGCGCCTCGAGCATACGCACCCTGTCGGGAGGCATGAAGCGCCGGCTGACGCTGGCGCGCGCGCTGATCAACGACCCCGAGCTTCTGATCCTCGACGAACCGACTACCGGCCTCGACCCGCAGGCGCGCCATTTGATCTGGGGCGGGCTTCGGCAACTGCTCACGCAAGGCAAAACCATTCTGCTCACGACTCACTTCATGGACGAGGCGGAGCGCTTGTGCTCGCGACTGGCGGTCATCGATCACGGCCGCATGATCGCCTGCGATACCCCGCGAGCGCTGATCGCCGCGCACGTCGAGCCGGAGGTGATCGAAGTGTACGGCGACGAAGCGCGAGCCTGGGCCGACGCGCGTGGAAGGCAGCTCGTCGAGCGTCTCGAGCTCGCCGGCGAAACCGCGTTCTGCTACGCGCGAGATGCGGCGCCGCTGCTGGCGGACCTCGCCACGCAGAATAACGTTCGCTACCTGCACCGTCCGGCCAATCTCGAGGACCTCTTTATCAAGCTTACCGGACGCGAGTTGCGCGATTGAGCCGGGGCCTACAAATTGAATACGCGCCGGGCGTTGTCACCGCGCACCTTGTCGCGCGCGGTGCCCGCGAGCGCATCGACCCGCTTGAGGCAACCGGGCATGTCGCCGATGGTGTGCGGATAGTCCGATCCGTACATTACGTTGTCGGCGCCAAAAGTTTTGACGCATAGCTCGAGCACGTCCGGCGAGAAAACCACCGCGTCGGCGTAAATCCTGGGCAAGTATTCCGAGGGGCGCACCGAAATCTTTTCGCGGCACGCTGGAATATTGTCGAAGCACTGATCCATGCGCGAGATCAGGTAGGGGAGCGCGCCTCCTCCGTGCGCGGCGATGACATTGAGCTTCTGATAACGGTCGAAGAACCCGTCGTAGATCATGCGCGCGACCGCCAGCGAGGTGTCGAAGGTAAATCCGATGGACGCGGTGAGCTGAAAGCGGGTCATGTCCATGTCGGCCACACCCGGAGGGGCGGTCGGGTGGACCAGCACCGGCAGCTCTTTGGCGTCGATCGCCGACCAGATCGACGCGAATGCGGGATCGATCAACGGTTTTCCGTCGATGTTGGCAAGCACCATGACCCCCGATGCGCCGGCGGCGACCGCACGCTCAAGCTCGGTGAGGGCGAGAGCCTCGTGCTGCCACGGCAACGAAGCGAACCACCGCAGCCGATCGGGATGAGCGGTCCGCGCCGCCGCCATGTCGTCGTTCATGATTCTCGCCGCCTTGAGACTTATCTCCGGGCCGCCCCAATAGCAATTCGGACAGGTCAGCGACACGATGCAGATATCGACACCGTGCTCGTTCATCGCGGCCAGGCGCAGAGCGTAGTCGAACATCGCGGGAACGGGCGTCATGAAAGGAGCGCCGTCGAGATGGATGGCTCGCAAGCCGCCGCGGACCGGCTCCACGGTATAGCGCGGCGCCCCGTGTTGCTGCAAAAGCTGAAACCACGCTTCGGTGAGGCAGTGGGTGTGCACGTCGATGACCGGGCTCATGGGTCCTGCTCCGGGCGCCCGGTGCGCTCTGTGTGTTCCGTGAAGGAGCTCTGCATCAATCGACCTTCGCGCCGGAATCCTTGATTGCCTTCGCCCACCGCGGCTGCTCGGCCGCAATCGTGGCGGCAAATTGCTCGGGGCTATGCGGCGCGAAGGGCTCCATGCCGAATTTGATCAATTGCTCCTTGAACTCCGGCGTGCCCTGAATTCTCCGCAGCTCCACTGACAGCCGCGCGACGATTTCTCGCGGCGTGCCGGCCGGCGCGACGATCCCCTGCCATGCCTGCCAGTCGAAGCCGGGCACCGTGGCGGAGATCGGGGGCACGTTCGGCAATAGCGTCGTGGGCTTGGCGGCGGAGGTTCCCAACGCGATCACCTTGCCGGCCAGGATGTTCGGCACCGCGACGGTTGCGTCGGCGAACATCACCTGTATCGCTCCGCTCAGAAGGTCGGTCAGCGCAGCCGGCGTTCCTTTGTACGGGACGTGCTGGATCTCGAGATCGTATTCGCTCTTGAGCGATTCCATGAAAAGATGATGCGGGCTGCCATTTCCGACCGATGCGTAGTTGTACTTGCCCGGACTGCGCTTGATCGCATCGATCATTTCGCGGACGTCTCTTGCCGGAAATTGAGGATCGGCGATCAGGAAAAAATTCACCGAGCCGACTTGAGAAATGGGTGCGAAGTCCTTGAGCGGATTGATCGGCGATGGCCGATACAAGGCGGGACTGATGCCGAGCGTGGTGCTGGTCGCCATCAGCAGCGTGTAGCCGTCGGCAGGCTGCTTGGCGACGAACTCGGCTCCCACGAGCGTGCCGGCGCCCGGCTTGTTGTCGACGATCACCGGCTGCTTGAGGCTCGCGCCCAGCCTTTCGCCGATGTTTCGCGCAAGCAGATCGGTCAGCGCGCCGGGCGGATACGGCACGACCAGGTGGACAGGTCGGTCGGGATAGCTCGGTTGCGCCATCGCCACGCTTGCTGCAAACGCTCCAAGCGCAGCCAGCGCACACGCCGCCCAGCGCGGCAATGATTGCCCAGCGTTGCAACGCCTATTCATTGATCCCTTGTCAGCGGAAGGATTGCGCCGAAGGTACGGGAGCGCTCCACGTGATGTCAAGAGTGCCCGGGGGCGCTGTGAGCAGCGAGCCAGGTCCCGCTCGCGTAGCGAGTGGGGTGCGAGCGCCCGCGAATCAGCGCCAGCCGGCGACGCGAGACATTGCAGCCTGCGAATAGCGTGCAAGGAGCCGGCGCCGCTCGCGCTATACTCGCCGCGTTCTTCTTTTCGCCGCTCGAATCATGACTTCCTCCGCGTTGCTACGCATGCCCGAGTTGTCGCTGCGCTGGTTGCCGGTCTGGCGCCGCAACCTCCTTGTCTGGCGCAAGCTCGCCATTGCGTCGGTGCTCGGCAATATCGCGGACCCGCTCCTCTACATGCTTGCGCTGGGATACGGCATCGGCAGCTTCATCCCGGAAATCGACGGCATCAAGTACATCGCGTTCATCGGCACCGGGATGGTCTGCCAGAGCGCGATGTTCACCGCCTCGTTCGAGGCGATGTACTCGGCGTTCTCCCGCATGCACATGCAGCGGACATGGGAAGCGATCATCAACGCCCCGCTTTCGCTCGACGACGTCCTGTTCGCGGAGTGGATGTGGGCCGGGACCAAGAGCGTCATTTCCGTGCTGGCGATCCTCGGCGTGATCATGGTTCTGGGTTATGGCCATTCCTGGCTGGCAATCTGGGTCCTGCCCCTCGGTTTCGTGATCGGCCTGACGTTCGGCGCGTTCGGGCTGGTCATGAATTCACTCGCCCCCGGTTACGACTTCTTCACCTATTTTTTCACGCTGGTGCTGACGCCCACCTTGCTCCTCTCCGGGGTGTTTTTTCCGGTCGAGCAAATGCCCGCCGGACTGCGCGTGGCGGCCGCGATACTGCCGCTTTCGCACGCGATCGATATCGCGCGGCCGCTGCTTTCGGGGAAGGTGCCGGACAATATCGTCTTGCATATTGCCGTACTGCTTGCGTATGCGTGCGCGGCCTACTATGTCGCGCTGGTGTTGACGCGGCGACGCCTTTTGCGCTGAAGCAGAACACGATGCTCTGGGTCAAATCGCTGCACATCGTGTTCATGGTGACGTGGTTCGCGGGTCTGTTCTACCTCCCAC